>CAMWMY010000138.1 GCA_947175465.1 uncultured Erysipelotrichaceae bacterium
ATTATCTAAAAGATATGTTTCCATTGTATTAGAAGATTTAGAAGATACGTTAGAAAAATAAGCACATCCTTCTATCTTAAAAAAATTAAATATTTCTAGTGAATCCTAGATTACTACTTGACAATTTAGTGAGTCATGATAAACTATACATACAAATCCGATGAAAAAGAGCTTTTTATTTTAACTTTATTAAAGAGAGGATATGGTTGCTGAAAATATCTATAAAGAAAATAAAAAGGACGCTTTGGAGGAGTTATTGTAAAAGAATAACCGTATATCTTGCGTTAAAGATGAGAGTGTCTATAAGTTTCATATTATAGAAAATAAGGTGGTACCACGTAATTTAGCGTCCTTAGATAGGGCGCTTTTTTTATTAAAGGAGGAATATAAAATGGGATTTCAAATGCCGAGAGGAACTCAAGATATTAAAGGAGAAGAAATTAAAAAGTGGCATCGTTTAGAAGAGATGATTCGTCAATTTACTTATATTTATGATTATCAAGAAATTAGAACTCCTATTTTTGAACATACAAATGTATTTAAAAGAGGAAATGATTCTAGTGATATGGTAAATAAAGAAATGTATACTTTTCAATTAGAAAATAGTTCTACATCTCTTACTCTTCGTCCAGAAGGAACAGCGGGTGTTGTTCGAAGTTTTGTTGAACATAAGATGTATGGAAATGCTGATTTACCTGCTAAATTATATTATATGGGTCCAATGTGTCGTCATGAAAGACCACAAAAAGGAAGACAGCGTATTTTCCATCAATTTGGAGTTGAAGTAATTGGAGCAAAAAGTCCATTATTAGATGTTGATACAATAGCTTTAGGATGGTCTTTTTTACAAGCTGTTGGCTTAAAAGATTTAAAAGTATTAATTAATACTTTAGGAGATGAAGAATCTCGTTTGGCTTATCAAACTGTATTGAAAGAGCATTTTAAAGATGAGATAGCGCATATGTGCCCTGACTGTAAACGTCGCTATGAACAAAATCCTTTGCGTATTTTAGATTGTAAAATAGATGCTGAAAAGGAAAGTATTTTAACAGCACCTAAAATGTCTCAATATTTAAACGAAGAAAGTAAACAATATTTTCAATCTGTTCTTGAAGGCTTAGATGCTTTAGGAATTCCTTATGAAGTAGATGATAAACTTGTTAGAGGTTTGGATTATTATACACATACTGTTTTTGAAATTGTTTCAGAAAGCAAGGGAATGGGAACACAGGCTACTGTGCTTGCTGGTGGAAGATACGATGGAATGGTTTCTTACTTTGGTGGTCCTTCTATGAGTGGGATTGGATGGGCATTAGGTATGGAAAGGTTAATTCTTGCTTGTGAAAATGAAGGAATTGTATTAGCTGAAGAAGAAGGACTAGATGCTTATGTATTATGTTTATCACCTAAGGTAAGTATTCAAGCTCTACAAATTACGAATGAATTGCGTTTACATGGTTATAAAACAGATACCGATTTTCAAAATCGATCATTTAAAGCACAATTTAAGACAGTAGAAAGAAAAAAAGCTAAAGTTGCTATTTTTATTGGAGAAAAAGATATAGAGCAAGGAATTATCACTTTAAAAGTTATTGCTACACAAGAACAACATAGTGTACCTATCGAGAATATCATTGAAACGATGGATACTTTATTTGATGAAGATGCACATGAAGAGCACACTTGTTCTTGTACAAGTACGCAATGCAATTGTAAATGATAAGAAAGGAGAGATTATATGAAAAGAACGCATACAAATGGTAGTTTACGAATACAAAATGTTAATGAAAAAGTGCAATTAATTGGTTGGGTAGCTAAAAGAAGAAATTTTGGTTCTCTAGTTTTTATTGATTTACGTGATCGAACAGGGATTACACAGCTTGTATTTGATGAAACAATAGCAGATCAAATTACACATGTGCGAAATGAATATATTTTAAGTGTAGAAGGAATTGTAAAAGAAAGAAAAGATAAAAATGCTAAATTAGCAACTGGTGATATTGAAATTAAAGTAGAAAAAGTAGAAATTATCAATCATGCCGAAACAACACCACTCATTATTGCAGATGAAACAGATGCTCTTGAAGATACAAGATTAAAATATCGTTATTTAGATTTAAGAAGACCAATTATGCAAAAAAATCTTATGCAAAGAGCTAAGATTACAAGAGCGATGAGAGAGTATTTAGATAATGATGGATATATAGAAATAGAAACACCTATTTTAGCAAAATCTACACCAGAAGGGGCAAGAGATTACCTTGTTCCATCACGTATGCATCCAGGAAGCTTTTATGCCTTACCACAATCTCCACAACAATTTAAACAATTGCTTATGATTGCAGGTTTTGAAAAATACTATCAAGTGGCTCGTTGCTTTCGTGATGAAGACTTACGTGCTGATCGTCAATTAGACTTTACACAGTTAGATATTGAAACTTCTTTTTTAGAAGAAGAGGAGATTCAAACAATGATGGAAGGGTTATTAGCTCATGTTACACAAGAAGCGATAGGTCAAAAGATTGTAACTCCTTTTCCAAGAATAACTTACCAAGAAGCAATGGATCGTTATGGTAGTGATAAACCAGATAATCGATTTGGATTAGAGTTACAAGATATCACGTCATTATTTACGAAAAGTGAATTTAAAGTCTTCCAAGACTGTCTTAATAAAAAAGGTGTTATCAAAGCCTTAGTAATCCCTAACCAAGCGCAGATGACAAGAAAAGAAATTGATAAACTAACAGATCTTGCAAAGAAGAATGGTGCTAAAGGGCTTGTAACTTTGAAATATATGAATGAGCAATTAGAAGGAAGTCCAGTAAAGTTTTTCTCTAGTGAAGAACAACAAGCATTAATTCAAACTTTACAAGTAAAAGAGCAAGATTTAATTCTTATTGTATCAGATATGTGGCATATCGCTTGTGAAGTACTAGGAAGTTTGAGAAATTATTTTGGAACACTGTTAGGATATAAAAAGAAAGATGAATTTTCTTTTTTATGGGTTGTGGACTTCCCAATGTTTGAATACAGTGAAGAAGATAAGCGTTATTATGCAAAACATCATCCATTTACAAGACCTAAAAAAGAAGATGAACATTATTTAAAAGAAGATCCATCAAAGGTACGTGCATGTGCATATGACATTGTTTTAAATGGATATGAATTAGGTGGAGGATCTTTAAGAATTTATGAAGGAGAAATGCAATCGACTATTTTCCATATTTTAGGTTACTCACAAGAAGAAGTACAAGATCGTTTTGGCTTTTTCATTGACGCTTTCCAATATGGAACACCACCTCATGGAGGAATTGCATTAGGGCTTGATCGTGTCGCAATGATTTTAACAGGTAGTGATTCTATTCGTGATGTTATTGCATTCCCTAAAAATGCAAATGCAAAATGTCCAATGAGTGATGCACCAACGCCTGTTGATCAAACACAGTTGGAAGAATTATCCATACAAATCGTTGAAAAGAAATAGTATAGAAAAAGGAATCATCTATTAAAATGATTCCTTTTTTCTATTTTTTGAAAATAGCTTGGCTAAACATACGGTATAAAAAGAAAATACCGATTGCTAATAAAATATGCCCAATTCCTGCAACTCCTGAAATAGATGCATCTAAACCAGAAGACATAGCTACATTTAATACTTCCATAACTCCTCGAACAATCATCATAATAACGGTTGTGATAAGTCCAATGTTATAAAATAAAATAAATTTTTTAAAAGCTTTTGTTTGTGAAATTGAAAATTGGTTTTCAAATAACATTAGTAATAAATGCATAAGCATCCCTAGAGCAAATAAATGCACATGTAAAAAAGCTAGCGAAGTTTGTTGCGTATAGTTATTAAACTTTGTAAATTCACGATAGAATACTCCTCCTATAAGAGCTAAAATCGCATAGCTTCCAGATATTTTATAAAATATTTTCATATTTATTCCTCACTTTCTTCAGCGTTTACACTATAACTTAATTTTTTTAGATTTTCAATACTTTTTGTTCATTTTTTCACAATGATAAAAATCACGTTTCTAGTTATGAAGTGAATAGATTTGGAATATATTGAAGTAAAAAGGAAAGAAAATATGAAAACAAAGGGAAGAAATATATTATTTTACATGACTCTTTTTTTATTTAGCTGTATGATTATTATCGTATTTTATTTATATAATTTAAATGTAGATGACTCCAGGTGTACCAGATGGGGGT
>CAMWMY010000139.1 GCA_947175465.1 uncultured Erysipelotrichaceae bacterium
ATCTAAATCTGCTTCTAATATTCCTGTTAATTTGTCTGTCGTTGCAGGTGTCCATGCTAATAATTGGTGTAATTTACCACCTTTATAAGAAACAATTGTCGGTGAAAACTCCACCTCGTATTTCTCAATTAAAGGTGCACGTGCTTCTTTATTTAATAATCCATCAGGCAGTTCTGCATCTAAATCCACAACGAAAATTTCTTTGAACTTTTCATTTACTTCTAATTTAGGAAGTAAGTAATTGTCTTGAAAATTCACGGAATCTAAGCAATTTTTAGCCCATCCAAAATACACAACCATATCTTCTTGATTCGCTATTTTCTCATCAAGTTGTGCAAAAGTAAGATGTTGTAATGCATCCATTGTATACGCAGAAGTTTTTTGTTGTTTACATCCTGCTAAAAAAAATATACAACATAAAACAACCATTGCTACTTTTCTCATGCTGTCACCTCTTATCAAAAAGTATATCATGAGCTTAGAAAAAAAGAAAGAAGCGACCCTAATGCCAACTCCTTCTTACTTGTTCTACTATTTTACGTGTTTCTTCTTTATTCTCAATCGTAAAATTACACTGTACATAGCATAATCCTTCCTTTGCAAAAGAAGACAAACGATCTAAAAGATTACGTGGTGTATGATGAAGCACATGCATACGACATGCTTCATCTCCATACAAAGGATAACGCTCTTTCTTGATATTTTCCAAGGAATATCGTCTTTTTCCTCGACATAGCCCACAATTCTTTTTATCACTATCTTTTTCACATGCATTAATCGCACAATATTCACTTACCATAAGCTCATCATGTCCATACACAACAACACCAAAACATCCTTCACTTCCATAAATTTTCTTATAATTTTGTAATAAAGCAGCTAATGAAAGATCACTATGTTCAATAGATAAAGTAATTCCATAAACAGAGGATGAAAAAAGATGTCCAGCTGCATAAGCATTTGTAATATTTAAAGAGAAATCCGCATAATTGTTAGTAGTTCCTGCTATTCCTCCTATTTCAGCTATCATCTTACTATCTTGATAGTCTCCTTTATAAACTCTCTCTGTATGTAAAAAAACATCATGTCCTTGCTCTTTCAACTGTTGAAAGAGCTTTTTACTTTGTATAAAAATCTTATCAATGTCATATGCTTTGCATATTTCGTATTGTTCTAAAGTACGCACTACCGCAACAATATGCTTTTTCCTAGGAGAATGTTCAATTTTCTTCGTATATTCTTTTAAAGGCTCATAAGTATGCCGCTTGCTTCTTTGCATTTCTAATTGTTGTAAAGCTTCTCTTCGAAGTTGATTTAACTCTTTAATTGAAATTGTGCTATTGGCATCCATTTCTACTTCTACCTTCTCCATAACAAAAGGCGTATTCCCACATTTTTTAATTTGTTGTACAATACGCTCTTTTTCCATCGCTGTTTTTAGTGCTTGTTCTACACAAGCTTCACTTTGTACTTCGACTTCAAAATGCTCTTGATCGACAATACGCAAAAAAAGTGGTTGATGCAAACGCATCTGTACATAAGCACACACTTTTACTTTACGTTGTTTTTGAAGATAGGATTGTTGTAGTTCTTCTAATTGTGGGCGTTCACTTGTTTTTAAAACTAAGCTTTGTTTTTTAAACGCACCATGATGTTCTACTTCTACTATCTCTTCTGCATATGCACGATTCACTAATTTTCCTTTTTGATTATATAGTTTATTTACAATAAACCCTTGATCTTCTTGTGGATCTAAAATACGTATTCCATCTCCTTGATAAAGTGTTTCTTTTAGATGAATACGAATACGATTTTTATGTACTTGCAACACTTTCCCAATAGGAATTCCCATATGATTCGCCCTTACAAAATTCATGAGCTTGCTACCTTTTTGTTGAAATATATGTCCTTGTGTAAACCCTCGATGAAATACTTTTTGCATATCTTTTTGCATCTCTTCATCTACATCAAAAGCTTCTCCTCGATGATAAGCATCAATTGCTTTTCGATAAAGCGATACAACTTGAGCTACATATTCAGGTCGCTTCATCCTTCCTTCAATTTTTAAAGAGGAAACACCTGTAGCTAAAAGTTTTGGTAAACATGCAAGAGTATTCAAATCTTTTGGACTTAACAAATACTTCCCTACACTTTTCAGTGAAGTTATCTCTCCATTTTCTTCTCTGCACAATTGATATTGCATACGACATGGTTGCGCACAAGCGCCTTTATTCCCACTTCTTTGATACAATAAAGAACTCATATAACATTGTCCGGAATAACTCACACAAATAGCTCCATGGACAAATACTTCAATATCTACACCTAAGTTTGCATAACGCTGTATTTCTTGTAATGGCGTTTCTCTTGGAAGAACAACACGTTTCACTCCTACTTCTTTCATGTATTGTAATGCTTTTTCATTATGAATATGCATTTGCGTAGAAGCATGAACTTCTAACTTTGGAATTTGCATACGAATTCTTTCTAATAAACCTAAATCTTGTACAATCACGGCATCTACATCATGGGTATATAAAAAGTAAGCATAAGATAGGGCTTCCTCAATTTCATGATCATATAACACTGTATTCATCGTAACATAAACACGCACTCCATAAACATGGGCATAAGCAATCGCTTCGATCATTTGATCATTATCGAAGTTACTAGCAAAAGCTCGTGCCCCAAATGCTTTTCCCCCTAAATAAACTGCATCACAGCCATTTTCAATTGCAGCTTGTAATGCTTCCATAGAACCTGCAGGTGCTAATAATTCTACTTGTTTCATCCTATCACCTCTATCCCTTTTTCTTATCCTTCTTTAGCTCATAAACGCTCCTTTTCGTAAATGCTGTCATTCCCTTTGTAATCGTAGATACAAACATAATCCCTAATACTAAAGCGCCAGCATAAGAAAGGGTTTCAATTCCTATATGCAAAGCTCCAATTGCATCAGAAGAGATGGCTTGTACCATCATTCGATACATACCTCCTCCTGGTACTAAGGGAATCAAAGCACAAATAACAAACGTCGTTACAGGGGTACGCTCCATACGTGCACAAATCTCAGAAAACAAAGAAAAAGCAATTGCCGCCACAAAAAGTGCAAGAACTTCTGGATAACCATGAGATACACATAAAAAATGAACTACGCCTCCAATACTACCTCCAAGCCCTGCTAGCCAAAGTTTATTTTTCTTAATATTAAATAAAATAGCAAATCCTAAAGAAGCTAAAAAAGAAGATATAAAAACTTGTAGTACCATGTTTAAGCTCCTCTCCATAATAACCAACATTGTAAGACGGCCCCAATTCCAACTGCAATCGCAATGGCAATAAGACATGCTTCTACTGCTCTTGCTAAACCTGATAAATAGTCTCCAGCCATCGTATCACGAATGGCATTGGTAATTGCTAACCCAGGTACAAGCAACATAATACTTGAAATAATAATGGTATCTTCATTAGCTTTAGGATATAAAAGACCAAAGAGAAAAGCAGCCAAGGCAGCAATACCCGCTACAATACTGTGCGAAAAAAACATATGGATTTGTAGATGATCCATAAGCTTTTGCATACATTTAATAATAAGTCCAATAACAAAGGCTGCAATCGCCTCAACATACGTTCCTTGAAATAAAAATGCGAACCCTCCTGCTCCTAAAGCTCCAAAAAACATAGTTGTTAAAAAAGAATAACGCGGCTCTTGTTCAATCTTTTGTAATTCCTCATATAACTCTTGAATCGTACAAGGATCTTTTGCTAATTTACGTGCTAAAGCATTGATTAAATCAATACGATGCAAATCAACGCCACGTTTTTGAACACGCAAAATTTTAGAATATGTCTTCTGTTCATACGTAATCGATAACATAATTCCTGTAGGGGTCACAAAACTTTGCGCATCATCAATAGAAAAAGACTGTGCAATGCGTACCATTGTTTCCTCTACGCGATAAGTTTCCGCACCACTTTGTAGTAATAAACGTCCTGCATAAGCGGTCACATCCAACAAAGCATTTGTATCCATATGTTACCCCTTTCTATTTCTTTATAAGTATAATCTATATAGAAGAGAAAGAAAACCTTCTTATTAAAAAACTTCTTTTTTATAATATGTAATGATTTAATAAAGTATTTCTTTCTCCATAAAATAATATTTTATACATACAATAGACATAAAAAAGGATTA
>CAMWMY010000140.1 GCA_947175465.1 uncultured Erysipelotrichaceae bacterium
ATACTTTTGTTATTATATTATTTATTTCCTTCTATTTTCTCAATTCCACCCATGTATGGCTGTAATACTTTTGGAATTAAGATACTTCCATCCTCTTGTAAGTTATTTTCTAAAAATGCTATTAACATTCTTGGTGGAGCCACTACTGTATTATTTAATGTATGAGCAAAATATTTTCCATCTTCACCATTCACTCTTATTTTAAGTCTACGTGCTTGTGCATCTGTTAAATTTGAACAACTTCCTACTTCAAAATATTTTCCCTGTCTAGGACTCCATGCTTCAATATCTACTGATTTTGATTTTAAATCTGCAAGATCACCTGAACAACATTCAAGAGCTCTTACAGGGATATCTAAGCTACGGAATAAATCAATTGTATTTTGATATAACTTCACAAACCATTCAGAACTCTCTTCTGGCTTACAAACAACAATCATTTCTTGTTTTTCAAATTGGTGAATACGATAAATTCCTCTTTCTTCTATACCATGTGCACCTTTTTCTTTTCTAAAACATGGTGAATAACTTGTATACGTATATGGAAGCTTACTTTCATCTAAAATTGTATCAATAAACTTTCCAATCATAGAGTGTTCACTTGTCCCAATTAAATACAAGTCTTCCCCTTCTATTTTGTACATCATGCTTTCCATTTCTGCAAAACTCATAACTCCAGTTACAACATCACTACGAATCATATATGGAGGTATTACATAAGTAAATCCTCTATTAATCATAAAGTCTCTTGCATATGTAATCACAGCAGAATGTAATCTTGCTACATCACCCATTAAATAATAAAAACCGTTTCCTGCTACTTTTCTAGCACTTTCTAAATCGATTCCATTAATACTTTCCATAATATCTGTATGATATGGAATTTCAAAAGATGGAACTTTAGGTTCTCCAAATTTTTCTAATTCTACATTATCTTCATCATTTTTTCCAATAGGCACTGTTTCATCAATAATATTTGGAATTTGCATCATAAGAGTTTTAATCTCTTCTGATACTTTTTCTTCTTTCACCTCTATATCTTTTAATTCATCAGCTATTGCTTGCACTTTACTTTTGACTTCTTCTGCTTCTTCTTTTTTTCCTTGTCCCATAAGTGCTCCAATTTGCTTACTTAATGTATTTCTTTGAGAACGTAAATCATCTCCTCTTTGTTTTAAAGATCGATTTTCAATATCAAGAGCAACTACTTTATCTACCATTTCCAATTTATGATCTTGGAATTTTTTCTTAATATTTTCTTTCACTATTTCAACATTTTCTCGTACGAATTTAATATCTAGCATATCCATTCTCCTTTTCTAAATAAAAAAAGAGGTATGTCTAAAGGGACGATACCTCGTGTTGCCACCCTTCTTAACTTATAAAATAAGTTATCTCAAAGTTATAACGGCACTACCGTAATCAGCTACTATCTTCACCAATTCACTCCTAGGTTGATTTCATAAAGACTATTAATAACTCGCACCATCCGTTATCTCTCTTAAAATAGTTTCTTTACTACTTATCCTTATCTTCGTTTTCTTATTTTATATCACTCTTTGTATAAAATGTCAATGAAACATAAACAAATTATTCATTATTTTCATTATTATCTAATTCTTCACTTTTTTGTACAATAGCGACCTTTGAAACATATGATTGATCTTCTACATTAATAAGGCGAACACCTTGTGTAGATCTTCCATAGATACCTACATTTTCTAATGAGATACGAATAATAATTCCCTCATTTGTAATGATCATTACATCTTCATCACCACTTACTGCTCTTACAGATACTAACTCACCTGTTTTTTCAGTAACATTAATTGTTTTAACTCCTTTAGCACCTCTAGCAGATAAACGGTATTCTTCAATTTCTGTACGTTTTCCATATCCTTTTTCACTTACAGAAAGTAAATGATTACCTTCATTAGTCGTAGCTATACCAACAACGCTACCTCCATCAACATTGAATCCTTTTACACCACTTGCTGATCTTCCCATAGCACGTACTTCGTTTTCATGGAAGCGTACTGCTTTTCCATTGGATCCTGCAATAATAATTTCATCGTTACCAGTCGTTTCTTTCACTCCTAATAATTCATCATTATCTTTTAGTGTAATTGCAATTTTTCCATTTTGACGAATCGATGCAAACTCTTCCATAGAAACACGTTTTACAATACCTTGTACAGTTACAAAGAATAAATATTGTGCTTCATTTTCTCTTTTTACTGGTACTAATGCTTTTACCTTTTCATCTTTTTCTAAACTTAATAAATTGACTACAGGTAAACCTTTTGCAGTTCGAGATGCATTTGGTACACTGAATCCTTTCATACGGTATACTTTTCCATAGTTAGTAAAGAGCATTAAATAATCATGTGTAGACATTGTTATCAGTAAATCCACAATATCATCTTCATGCACACTCATTCCTTTAACACCTTTTCCACCACGGTTTTGTGTACGATACATATCAAGTGGCATACGTTTAATATAACCATTTGTCGTCATTGTTATGACAATATCTTCTACAGGGATTAAATCTTCATCATTCATATCAATTTCAGCATTGCTAATTTCTGTACGTCTTTCATCTCCATACTTCTCTTTTACTTCCGTTAACTCTGTACGGATAATATCTAAAACACGAGAATGATTAGCAAGGATATCACGTAAGTCTGCTATACGTACTAAAAGCTCTTGATATTCATTTTCAATCTTATCTCTTTCTAATCCTGTTAAACGTCTTAAGCGCATTTCTAAAATAGCACGAGCTTGAATTTCTGTTAATTTAAATTGTGACATTAATCCTTCCATAGCTTGTGCATCTGTATTAGAAGCACGGATTAATCGAATAATCTCATCAATATGATCTAAAGCAATTCGTAATCCTTCTAAAATATGTGCACGATCTTCTGCTTTTTTCAAATCATATTTTGTTCTTCTAACAGTAACATCAATTTGATGATCAATATAATGTTGTAAAGCTTCTTTTACTCCCATCTGTTTTGGTGTTCCTTTTACTAATGCTAATAAATTTACACCAAAAGAAGTTTGTAAAGCAGTCATACGATATAATTGATTTAATAAAACATCAACTTGTACATCTCTTTTTAATTCAATAACAATTCGAATTCCTTCACGATTACTTTCATCACGTAAGTCACTAATTCCATCAATTAATTTATCTCGTACAAGAGATGCTATCTTTTCAACTAAATTCGCTTTATTTACTTGGTAAGGAATTTCATAAACAACAATTCTTGTTCTTCCACTTGCTGTCTCTTCTAATTTTACTTTTGATCGTGTGACAATCGTACCTCTACCTGTTTCATATGCTTGTTTAATACCTGAGCGTCCTAAGATCATACCACCTGTAGGAAAATCTGGGCCATATAAATAGTTATCCATCAACTCCATAATTGTTATATCTGGATTATCCATAATAGCTAATGTCGCATCAATTGTTTCCCTTAAGTTATGTGAAGGAATATTCGTTGCCATCCCAACAGCAATTCCCACTGCCCCATTAACAAGCAAGTTAGGAAAACGAGCAGGCATAACAACAGGTTCTCTTTCTTCTCCATCATAGTTGAAATCGTAATCAACTGTATCCTTTTGAATATCTTTAATCATTTCCATGGCGATTTTAGACATTCTCGCCTCTGTATAACGCATGGCAGCGGCTCCATCTCCATCCATAGAACCAAAATTCCCATGACCTTGAATTAGTTCATAACGATAACTAAAATCTTGAGCCATACGTACCATGGCGTCATAAACAGCAGTATCACCATGAGGGTGATATTTCCCGATAACTTCCCCAACAATACGCGCTGACTTTTTATAAGGTTTACTTGCGATAATTCCTAATTCATTCATAGCATGTAAAATACGTCTATGAACAGGCTTTAATCCATCACGCACATCTGGAAGAGCACGTGAAACAATAACAGACATTGAATATTCAAGAAAAGATGTCTTCATGACATCAGATATATTCACTGGTATTAACTTATCTTTATTATTTGTATCCATCATTGAACATACCTCCTAAATATCTAATTTTTTCACATATATTGCATAGTCTTGAATGAAAGTTCGTCTTGGCTCTACTTCATCTCCCCTTAACATTCCA
>CAMWMY010000141.1 GCA_947175465.1 uncultured Erysipelotrichaceae bacterium
TGATTATTATAATTGCTTCTAGACAAAATCAATTTCGTTACATTAAGACATTATCATTTTCGATTCATAAATTCATAATTTTAATCTTATTTAAAGGATGAAAAATCTATCTATTTTTTATATAATGAGAAAAAGGAGGTTTTCCATGGAAGAAGATTTGACATTAGATTATTTACCGAATACAGAAATACATATTTATCAACATAAGCATATGTTTCGTATGAATACAGATACAGCTTCATTAGGACATTTTATGCATGTTCAAGAAGATGAGGTAGTCTTAGATATTGGGACTAATAATGGAGCTTTGCTTCTTTATGCGAATCAATACCATCCTAAATTTCTTATAGGGGTAGATATTCAGCCAGAAGCATGTGAATTAGCTAGAAAGAATATGGGTTATCATCATATTCAAAATGTTAAAATTATAGAGGGTGATATTAAACAAATCAATTTAGAAAAAGTAGATGTTATCGTATGTAATCCACCTTATTTTAAGGCTTTTGATTTGCAACGTGTCAATAAAAAAGAGACGATACGTATTGCTCGCCATGAAGTCTATTTAACATTAGAAGAGCTTATCTTTTGTGTTCATAATCTTTTAAAAGAAGGAGGTCGCTTTTATCTTGTTCATAGAAGCGATCGTATTATGGATATTATGCATATATTAAGAGAGCATCAGTTGGAAATTAAGCGATTGCAGTTTACTTATGATGAATATAAAGAAGAAGCAAGGGGAGTCTTAATAGAGGCTGTAAAAGGGGCTAATAGCGGGTGTAAAGTGCTTCAATCAAAAATTATTAAACGATAATAGCTATATTTTTTATATAATTTATTTGTTATATCATAATAGTAAGTAGAATGGTAGAAGTTATGCTATAATAAAAATGGTGATAGTATGCAGATAACAGATGCTATGGAAGATTATATGCATTATATAAAAGTGATTGATCAAAAGGCATTAACAACCATTCGATCTTATGAATATCAACTACAGCTTTATGTAAGTTATTTAAAAGCAAAAGGTATTCATAAAATGCAAGAAATCACTTATGAAGATATCCAAACTTTTTTAAAAGAGCAAGGTGAAATAAAGAAAAAAGCAAGTGTAAATCATATAACTTCTTTAATACGAAATTTTCATCGCTTTATCAGTTATACCTATGACCATATTCCTAATCCAAGTATGTATATAAGGAATACAAAAGTCCCGCGTACATTACCACATTATTTCAATATGGAAGATATGCAAACCCTTTTTCAAAGTTTTACTGATTCAGATATAGATATCTTTCATAGAGCCATATTAGAAGTTCTATATGGATGTGGGCTTCGAATATCAGAATTATGTTCTTTAACTTTACATCAAATACATTTAGAACAAAGATTTATTCGATGCATAGGAAAAGGAGATAAGGAAAGAATGATTCCTATTCATAAGCGTGCTGTAAAAGCACTAGAAATTTATTTGCATACATTGCGAGTGAAATGGGGACAAAAAAGTATTTATGTATTTATAGATCATAAAGGGAAACAAGTAACACGCCAATATGTGCATACAATGATAAAAAAGAGGTTAGCTGATTTAGGATTAAACCAAGAGCTATCTGCACACAGTTTTCGACATAGTTTTGCCTCTCATCTATTAGATGGTGGAGCAGACTTAAGAGTTGTTCAGGAGTTGTTAGGACATGCAGATATAGCTACAACACAGATTTATACGCATATTCAAAATAAGCGTTTAAAATTAGCATATGAAAAAGCACATCCAAGAGTTAAGAAGGAGGAAAATCATGAAAAAATATAAACGTATATTTACTATTGTAGTTGATTCATTAGGAGTTGGAGCCCAAGAGGATGCTAAAAATTATGGAGATGAAGGTAGTGATACTTTAGGGCATATCGATGCGAAAGCAGAAAAGTTGGATCTTCCTAATTTGCAACGTTTAGGTTTAGGAAATCTACGTTCTTTAAAACATGTATCTTCAGCTGAAAAACCACTTGCATATTATACATCAATGGCAGAAGCAAGTGTAGGGAAGGATACGATGACAGGACACTGGGAAATGATGGGGTTACATATTACAACACCTTTTCAAACATTCACAGAGACTGGATTTCCAAAAGAGTTATTAGAAGAATTATCAAAACGTACAGGAAGAAAAATTGTTGGTAATAAAGCTGCAAGTGGTACAGAGATCTTAGATGAATTAGGAGAACATGAGATTGCAACAGGAGATATGATTGTTTATACTTCAGCTGACTCAGTATTACAAATATGTGGAAATGAAGAAACATTTGGATTGGATGAGTTATATCGTTGTTGTGAAATCGCAAGAGAATTAACAATGAAAGATGAATGGAAGGTAGGGCGTGTTATCGCAAGACCTTATATTGGGAAAAAGAAAGGGGAATTCCAAAGAACATCAAATCGTCATGATTATGCTTTAAAACCATATGGAAAAACAGTTCTTGATTCTTTAAAAGAAAAAGGATTTGATGTAATTAGTGTAGGGAAGATTAATGATATTTTTGATGGAGAAGGAATCACAGCAGCTCATAAATCAAAAAGTAGTGTACATGGAATGGAACAAGCAATCGATCTTGTACAAGAAGATTTCCATGGATTATGCTTTATTAATTTAGTTGACTTTGATGCATTGTGGGGACATAGAAGAAATCCTAAAGGATATGCTGAAGAGCTTGAACGCTTTGATGTGAAGCTTGGAGAATTTTTAAAACATATGAAAGAAGACGATTTGGTCATTATTACAGCAGATCATGGAAATGATCCAACACATACAGGAAGTGATCATACACGTGAAAAAGTTCCTTTCATTGCTTATTCTCCTTCTATGTCAAGTGCTGGAGCTTTACCATCAGCAAAAACATTTGCTAATGTAGGAGCTACGATTGCGGATAATTTTCAAGTAGAAATGCCTAAATTAGGAGAATCCTTTTTAAGCCTTCTAAAATAGAAAGGAAGATGTTAAATGTCAAATTGTAATCATTGCCCAAGTAAGGGAAAATGTGGTAAAAAAGAAGATACATGTGGGATTGTAAATAATCCAAATAACAAAATTAAATATGTAATTGGTGTTATGAGTGGTAAAGGTGGTGTAGGAAAGTCTACAGTCACTGTATTACTAGCAAAACAGCTGCAAAAAGTAGGTTATCATGTTGGAATTATGGATGCTGATATTACAGGTCCAAGTATTCCTAGACTCTTATCCATGGAAAAAGAAAAAGCTTATGGAGAAGAAGGAAATATAGAGCCCATCCTTGATAAAGATGGTATTAAAGTTATGTCTTTAAACTTTTTAATCGAAGAGGAAGAACAACCAGTTGTATGGAGAGGCCCTATTATTGCCAATGCTGTAAAACAGTTTTGGACAGATGTTAATTGGGGAGAATTGGATGTTTTACTTATTGATATGCCACCTGGAACAGGAGATGTTGCTTTAACAGTTATGCAATCACTTCCTGTGAATGGTGTTATTATGGTTACTACTCCTCAACCAATGGTATCTATGATTGTTGCTAAGGCAGTAAATATGTGTAAGCAGTTAAAGACGGATATTATAGGGGTTGTTGAAAATATGAGCTTTATTGAATGCCCAGATTGTGGTAAGATCATCGAAATGTATAAAAATAGTGATACAACTCAATTCCTTGATGAACATGGATTATCACTTCTATGTAAGTTACCTATGACACAACCTTTTGCAACTATTCATAGAGATGATGATTTTGATATTCAACTTCAAGAAAAGATAGATGCTTTATTAGAGCCTGCTATTACCAAAGTAAAAGAAGTAATAGAAAAGAAATAGATATTAAGCAATATTAATATAAGTAGACAGTTGATAAATATTGACTGTCTTTTTATATAATAATTTATTACATAATAT
>CAMWMY010000142.1 GCA_947175465.1 uncultured Erysipelotrichaceae bacterium
GGGCTAAATGATATTAATCCTTCTTTATATAAAAGAATGGAAATTAAAGAAGAGGAGCCGTATAAGCCAGAGCGAGAAAAGAAAGATACATTACATATTTTAGAAAGTGAAAAAACAACGAATAACTTTCAAAATGAATATTTAGATGATTTCATTAATGAAGTTCGTGCTTATAATTTGAAGAAGGGGACTAGAGTTTGCGAAGATACGCAAATTGATATTTTAAATCAATTACAAAATCAAAACCGGCCAAAAAGATCAAACTATGTAGAAGATATTCAAGATAATGATTCTATAGATATTGCAGATCAAGTAGAAGCAATCGCTAATGAAGATATTGCTCAAGAAGTTCGTAATTTATTAAATGATTTAGAAGATGGACAAGAGCAAACACAAGATTTAGGAAATAAAATAGGGGAAGAAGATAAACAAGTATATGCACAAATGCCTATTCAAAAAACGCAATCTATAGAAAAAGAGTCAAAATTTGAAAATACTTTTGACGCTGTGCATGAAGAAAATGTTTCTTCTTTAGATCAAAATGATGCTACGAAAGAAACAGTAATACCTGATATATCTTCCTTGTATCAAGAGACTTTAAATCGTGATCAAATAGACCAAAAAGAGGAAGAAAGAGAACGTATGCTTCATGAAAAATTAATTGAAGAAACACAACAATTACGTATTAAATTAAATGATCATGAAGATACTTTACATGAATACGAAGAAAATCTTACAGATTTAACAGACGATATGGAAAAAACGCATAAGATTTTAAATGTTGTTTTATGCTTCTTAATTTTGGCTTTATTAACTTTAATTGGAGTTATTGTGGTATGGCTATTTAAAGGTGGAGGAGCCATTTAATGAAAATAAATATTGCGATTGATGGCCCAAGTGCAGCAGGAAAAAGTACAATTGCAAAAAAACTTGCGAAAGAGCTCCAATATGCTTATTTAGATACAGGAGCGATGTATCGTTGTGTAGCTTATCAAGCTTTAACTTCTCATTTACCTTTAGATAATGAAGAAGAGCTTTTACATATGATTCCTACATTACAAATGCAGTTTGATATCCATAATCATGTTTTTTTAAATGGGGAAGATGTTACCGATGCTATTCGTGATAATGAAGTTAGTATGGCCGCTTCTGCTATAAGCACGCATCAAAAAGTACGTGAGTTTCTTGTTCATAAACAACAATGTATGGCAAAAGATAAAGGCTTTGTTATGGATGGTCGTGATATTGGAACTGTCGTATTGAAAGATGCAGAGCTAAAATTATATTTGATTGCTTCTGTAGAAGAACGTAGCAATCGGCGAATAAAAGAATATTTAAGTAAAGGTATTCAAGCTGATTATAAAAGTATTTATGAAGACATTATAAAAAGAGATTTTCAAGATATGAATCGAGAAGTCTCTCCATTGAGAAAAGCAGATGATGCAATTGAAATAGATACCTCTTATATGAACGTTGATGAGGTTGTTACATATATTTTAGAGTTAATATCAAAACGAAAAGGTTAGGAGGTTATCAACCAATTATGATAAGTGGAGTTGTGGCGATTGTTGGACGTCCCAATGTAGGAAAGTCAACGATTTTTAATCGTATGATTGGGGAGCGAAAAAGTATTGTAGAAGATACCCCAGGTGTTACAAGAGATCGTATTTATGGAAAAGTAGAATGGCTAACGAAAGAATTTCGTGTGATTGATACAGGTGGTATACAATTAGCGAATCAACCTTTTAAAGAAGAAATTCAAGTACAAGTAGAAATTGCAATTGAAGAAGCAGACTGTATTTTATTTATTGTCAATGGAAAAGAAGGAATGACAAGGGATGATGAATATATTGCTAGAATGCTTCAAAAAGCTAATAAACCTGTTATTTTAGCTGTAAATAAAATTGATGATTTTTCACAAAATGATAACATTTATGAATTTTATGCCCTAGGGCTAGGAGATCCTATGGCTATTTCTGGAGCTCATGGAATTGGGATTGGAGATGTATTAGATGCCATTATCCAGGCATTTCCAACAAGAAAAATTCATGAATACGAAGGAATGACAAAATTTTGTATTATTGGACGTCCTAATGTAGGAAAATCTTCTTTAGTAAATGCCATTTTAAATCAAGAGCGTGTTATTGTCTCCAATATGGAAGGGACAACTCGTGATGCGATTGATACCCCATTTAAGCGCGAAGGAAAAGAATATGTTGTAATTGATACAGCAGGGATTCGTAAACGTGGGAAAGTATATGAAAGCGTTGAAAAATATTCAGTATTAAGAGCCATGAGTGCAATTGAGCGAAGTGATGTAGTTCTTTTTGTAATTGATGGTGAAAAAGGAATACGTGAACAAGATAAACATGTTGCTGGATATGCTCATGAAGCTGGGAAGGCTATTATCATTTTATATAATAAATGGGATTGTGTAGAAAAAGATCATTCGACAATGATAAAAATCGAAAAAGAAATTCGCTCTCAATTTTTATATCTTCATTATGCACCTATTCTTTTTGTTTCAGCACTGACAAAACAAAGAGTTCAAACGATTTTACCACTTATTGATCAGGTTCATGAAACAAGTACTTTGCGTATTGTTACAAATGTTTTAAATGAAGTTATTATGGATGCGCAATTAGTAACGCCTCCACCTACACATAATGGACGTCGTTTAAAAATTTATTATGCTTCCCAGGTAGCTGTTGCTCCACCAACGATTGTTTTATTTGTTAATGATTGTGAATTGCTTCATTTTAGTTATAAACGCTTTTTAGAAAATAAACTACGTGAAGCTTTTGGATTCGAAGGGACGACTTTACGTATTTTAGCAAGAGAAAGAAAATAGGAGGTACCCACCATGAAAACAGTAGTTATAGGAAGTGGAAGTTGGGGAACAGGTTTAGCTCAAGTATTAGCTGATAATCATCAAGATGTTACTATTTGGGGAATTTCTGATGAAGAAATCAACGATATCAGTCAAAATAATCGCAATTCTAAATTTTTTAAAGATACTCCTTTAAATCCTCAAATAAAGGCTACAAAGGATATAAATGTTATAGAAGATGCGGATGTGATTGTCTTATCAATTCCAAGTATTGCAATCGAAGAAATATGTCAAAAAATTTCTTCTATCATTACAAAGAAAGTTATTGTAATTAATACATCAAAAGGTTTTCATCCTATTACAAATGATCGTATATCAAATGTAATAAGAGCGAATATTCAACCAGAAAAATTAAGTAGTGTTGTATCTTTGATCGGTCCTTCCCATGCTGAAGAAGTAGTTATTCGTATGCTTACTACCATTTGTGCAGTATCAACAAGTGAAAAAGATGCTAAAATTATTCAAACTTTATTCTCAAACGAATATTTCCGCGTATATCGAGGAAATGATGAAGTTGGAAGTGAAATCGGAGTTGCCATTAAAAATGCTATTGCTGTAGCAAGTGGTATATTATCAGGTCTTGGCTATGGTGATAATACAAGAGCTGCTCTTCTTACACGTGGATTGAGAGAAATGATTCGCTTTGGAACTGCTATGGGAGGAAAAGTTGAGACATTTATGGGTTTAACTGGTGTAGGAGATTTAATTGTAACTTGTACAAGTCACCACTCTCGTAATTTTCAAGCAGGCTATGAAATTGGAAAACATAATAGTGCTAAATATTTTTGGGAAAATAATACGAAAACTGTAGAAGGTGTACGTACTGCAAAGGTAGTTTATGAAGTTGCTAAAGAAAAAGGCATAGATATGCCTATTGTTACCGAAATTTATAAGGTTCTATATGAAGAAAAGGAACCAGCTATTTCTTTACGAGAACTTATGCTACGTGATTTAAAAGCAGAATTATCTGAATAAATATGAAACTAGATAAAGAGAATGGATAAATAT
>CAMWMY010000143.1 GCA_947175465.1 uncultured Erysipelotrichaceae bacterium
TATGTTTAGCATCAATCACTAATCCTACTAAATAATCTGCAATCTCTTTAGGAAAAATAGCATAGTTTGCTACTTTAATACTTCTTTTTAGACGTTCTTTATCTAACATGATATAAACAGCTGACATAATTCCTAATACAATATCAAATAAAAATGTAGTAAATCTAAGTGAAAAACGTATCATTGCTGGTAATGCATTGGAAAAGAAATCTGTTAATTTACTAAAAATATCAATATCGCCTACAAAATCCGTAATTTGATCAATATCAATATTATTCGCTTCAATAAAATTCATGACATATGCTTGTAGTTCTTCAATATGACCAGGTGCTGATTTTACTAAAGAGGATAAAGAATCAAATACTTGTGGTATTAATAACGCCAAAAATGCACTTACTAGAAAAAGAGCTAAGATTAGCGCTGATAAAGCTGCTATGGTACGTTTTAATCGTGGTTTCATTCGTACTTTTCCTAGTAATTTCTCTTCTATAAAAACCATTGGTTGATTTAATAAAAAAGCAATAGAAAATCCAATAATAAATGGTGTTGTTAAATCAAATAATTGTCCTACAAATCCCTTTAAAGCACTAAAATTATAGATACTAAAGAAAATTACAATCGCAATAATAGCCACACTAGCATAG
The DNA here is from genome assembly GCA_947175465.1 of uncultured Erysipelotrichaceae bacterium. GTDB lineage: Bacteria > Bacillota_I > Bacilli_A > Erysipelotrichales > Erysipelotrichaceae > CAMWMY01. The sequence continues at coordinate 645 of CAMWMY010000143.1, forward strand.
GTTATAATTTTCTTTTTCATATCTTCATTATATTCAAATTTCATCTTCTTCCTCCTCTTTTTAATTTCTCACATTTTATAATATTGCTATCCAAGTTGTAAGATTTGTTCTTTTAAATGATGATATTCTCCTTCATCATAAGTGATTTGTGCCTCTACTTTGGAATTTCCATAAGCATTTCTTGACACTACAATGAGGGGAGGTGTTTGCAAACGTTTAAAGCCATTATTTTGCATTGTCTTGCAAAACCAGTCTAAGTCTTCAATAAAAGCTTTTGGCTGATCAAGACCATAATATTTCATCCATGGTCCAATTTCAGTGTTAAAAATTGATTTGTCGATATACATTTTCATAAATGTTGCTAATGTCATATCTTTGCCAAGATGCTCTACTAAATAATCGTGATAAAACCATTTCATAGGATCAAATTGATTATCTCTTAACTCAGCACTTGGTGGCATTTCCCATTGAACTTTATCATTTTCAACTATTGGTAATAAACGATTTGCTATGACTTCATGAGCAAATTTTTCATTTAATTCACGTGCCAATGTAAATAATTGAACTTTTGTTAGATCTCCAAGAATACTCAATGCTCCAATAGCATCTCCATATAACGTACAATAACCTAAAGCAAGTTCTACTTTATTCGCATTATTAACAACAACGCCTCCATGAATTTGGGCAAAACTAGATAATAAGTGTCCACGTATTCTTGCTTGAATATTTTCTTTTACAAGGCTATTCCACTTCTGAGAATCATAATCATATTCTTGTTCTAATACATGGATACTACCATCTACTAATGTTTCTATACTTCCTTCTTTATAAACAATTCCTAACCTATTAGCTAGCATTTTAGCATTATCAATCGTTTTATGGGTATTATATTGCGTAGCCAAATTATATCCAATCACACGTTCTTTTCCTAATGCTTTTACAAGAAGAGCAGCTGTAACACTTGAATCTAGGCCTCCACTAAGCCCAATAATCCATGGTCTTTTTCCTTGTAATACTTGCTCATCAAATGCTTGAATTGTCATACATAAAGCATCTATAAGGGCTGGCTTTGTTTCTTTTACTACATGAGAAGAAGTCGTATCTACAAGTGCATACTCTTCTTGAAAATAAGGGGCTTGATAAAGTAATTTATTCTCGATAACAACTTTACTTCCTCCTTGTAAAGGAAGGACACTTTTTCCAATGGTTTGCATTCCAACAGCATTCACATATACACAACTACCTTTTATGCGTAAATGATCATCTATACAAAAAGGGCGTGCATCTAAATTAAAGTTCATATCCGCAATTTGTATTTCATCTTTAAAGTTTAAAGCATAAACTTGATCTTCATATTCTACCGCACTATGAATAGCATTTTCATGAAAATAACGTGCATCTTGGTAAACAAAATGATTCTCATTTTGTTTTATACGTATGTGTGTTGCTCCTTTATATGCGAAAAAAGCAGCATTAAACCTTTTTTTTGATCGATATTTGATATTTCCCCAAACAATAGCTATGCGATCACTATATTCCATAATTTTATCATTAAAATGATCTACATATTGACACCATGCATCATCGAACCATAGATCACCTAAATGATATCCACTAATACAATTTTGTGGAAAAACGATAATATTAGCTTTATCTTCTATAGCACGCATAATATACTTTTCCATCACTGCATAATTTTCTTGGCATTTTCCAGCCTTTACATTCATTGTTACAACTGCAATTTTCATATAGCCCTCCTAATTCATTTTTTTTATTATATCATACTCTTCTTCTCATTGGTAAATTAAAAAAGTAAATAGGCTTCTTCCTATTTACTATTTACAAATAGAGTATGCAATCTTTTTTCTGATTTATGAAAAAGCATTCACAGGTTTTAAATCAGGACGGTACGTATACAGCTCTGATACCGTAACAAATTGATATCCTTGTTCTTTTAATACAGGTAATATTTCTTCTAATGCTTGTGCAGTTGTACCATAAATATCATGCATTAAAACAAGCGATCCATCTTTTATAGAAGGTAATACTTCTTCTTTTATTTTTTCTACATTACGTGAATGCCAATCAAGAGAATCAATAGACCAAAGAAGCAAAGGAATCGGTGTTATTTGACGTAATAAATCGGATATTTCTCCATAAGGAGGTCTTAGCCATTTACTTTCTACACCAGTTGTTTGGAAAATAAGATCTTGTGTTCGAAAAATTTCTTCATGTATTTCATCTGCGTTTAATTTTGCTAAATTCTTATGACTTACTGTATGATTTGCTGGCTCATGGCCTTCTTGTACCATTCTCTTTACAACATCTGGATGTTTTTCAATATTTTGTCCTAACATAAAGAAAGTAGCTTTGGCATCATTCTCTTTTAAAATATCTAAAATACGTGGTGTACTTACTCCATTAGGTCCATCATCAAAGCTAAAGGCAATCATTGGTTTTGATGGATCAATTTCTTTTCTTTTCTCAATGGTCATATCCAAAGGAGCTAAAGATGGTATTTCTGTATTTCTTAAAGCAATATAAGATTTATATTCCTCATAAGGAAGAACTACTTCTTTTCCATCAATATAAAAGACTACTTGCTTCTCTTGCAATGAAAAAGAAGATAAATCTTCTTTTGTTATGCTTCTTTGTACTTGTTGCCCTACCACATCTACTATCTTTGGTAAATAAGTGAGGCGAAATACTTGATCTACATTCATAATACAATTTTCCTTTGCATCATAATTGATATACGCATGGGTTTTCTTCACTTCTTTTTCCTCTTTATCAAGTACTCGGTATTGAAAGCGAACGTTATAATATTGATCATAAATGACACTGCTTTGATAATCTAAATGATGGATATAATTATTATCTTTATCTTGTTTATACTGTTCAACAATTTCTTCTATTTTGGTATTTAACACATCATAGGAAAAATGCGGATAAAAAAAGCTTTGCAAAATATTATCATCTTCATTTAAATAATGAGTTATCTGTCCAGCTGACTTATCTGTCTTTACAACTTTTTTATATTCTTTATATTCATCAAATAAAATATAAGATGCAATTAACCCTAAAATAACTACACCTATCATAACAGAACTTCCAAATAATAAAGCATTCTTTTTTCTTAACTTTTTATGTTTTAACTTTTCTAACATTCTGACCCCTCTTTTTCTTATTTACATTGTAGCATTTTTAAAATAAAAATGATACAGGCCGCATGTTTTTCCCTCAAGTGTAATTTA
>CAMWMY010000144.1 GCA_947175465.1 uncultured Erysipelotrichaceae bacterium
ACCTACAAGAGCCTTATCCTCGGCATCGTGATTATGGTATAAGCTAAAAGATAAAAAGCCAATAAAAAAGTAATAGCCAAAAGAGAAAAGAAGGCACTTCTTTACCTTTCTTCTACCAGCTATTACTTCATATATGAAATCCTATTTAATTTCACTTAATGTTTTTTCATAAATAGTTTCTGGATTCATAAGTTTTCCATTCAATGCTACTACAAGATATAAATGATTTTGCAAATCTTTATGATAAATATTAGTACTTGCGATAGAAAGTACGTCTCCTTGATTTACTTTATCTCCTACTGCAAGTTTTACTTCTTTTAAGCTTTGATACGTAATAGATAAGTTCTCTGATTGAATGGTTATACTTTTTCCAAACAATGGATCATCTTTTACTTCACTTACTTCTCCACTAAAGATACTGAGTACTTCAAATTCCTCATTATTATATACGTAGCTAACACCTTCATTAGCACGATATTTTCCTTCAAACAAAGTAACATCATCAGCTTTATCACTATTTTCATCATAATACTGAAGGGCAACCTCAGCATTTACTTTATAAGGACGTATGGCTTTTTCTTCTTTTTCGCTATCTGGTAGTGATAATACAGGAGCCTCTTCTTCTTGGAAAACTGATTGTTCTTGTCCTTGTTGTGGTGTTTCACCTTCTTTTTTACTAAATTGCCAACTCATAATACCTACTGTAAAAATGAGTAAAAAACTTAATGTTAAAATACAAAGTCTCTTTGTTTTTATTCGTCTTTTCGTATAGCTATACATTTTCATCACCTCTAGTGATGATTATTCCCTTTATTCTTTTCTTTATACACGAAGATTACTAATTTCTACACCTGTATAATAATGCTTTAAAATCTGATCATACGTATACCCTTTTAAAGCCATTCCCTGTGCTCCATATTGTGACATACCAATCCCATGTCCAAATCCTGTCATCGTAATGACAACATTCTCTCCTTGTATTGCTATCGCAAAACAACTGGAACGTAAAGATAGTTTTTCTCTTATAGTCCGCCCACTAAAGTTTGCTCCATTAATTGTAATCTCTTTTACATACCCACTTTCATAGCGTGTAGGTTCTTTTATGTCTGTAATAGGATCGGCTAAGTTTAATAGCTGCTGCATACGCTGCTTGGTCATAGTGATTTGTTGAATACTATTATCATTCACTTCTAAATCCCATGGAGAATCTACACTTTTTAAATAAGGAGTTTCATTTGCCCAATATTCATGTGCATTAGCTGTCTTTCCAGCTGATGTTGAAAAAAAAGCTGCAGTTATATACTCTCCTTGATAAGTTAGTACTTCTCCCTTGGTCAAATGAACAGCTTCTTTTACTTTTTGTAAATTCTCGTTATATCCATCTTTCCACACTGCTTTTAATTCTTCATTACTTTTATATACTTGTGAACTTGTTGTATCGTCAACTTCAAAATTACGCTTTACCACAAAAGTTCTTGCAGCTACACTTTGAGCTTTTAAAGCTTCTAACTCAAAAGATACTGGCATTTCACTCGATACAACACCAACTAAATACTCCTCTAATGGCAATACTACATCCCCATCTTGACGATGTATCGTAACTTCTTGTTCTGGTACTTCTTGCTTTTCTTCTTCTGCTTGAGGTGGAGCTACTTCTTCTTGTGTAGGTTTTCGCTCTAGTCTTGCCCACATTATAAAAGAAACACCTATCACTAATAAAACAAAAAATACCTTCCCGATCTCTTTCACACTATCACCTTCATGTCTCGTATAGTATATGAATCATCTTTTCTATTATTGACCAGGAAATAATTTTAAATACAATTTATAAATAAAAAAGATTTAAGAAAACACACATATGCTTCTTAAATCTTCACTTCTATGAATTTAATTCGTTGCCTCTGCTAAATTATAAGGCCAATTGTTGCTCGTTGATGTCACAATACGATCATCAGCAGTACCTAAAAGCCCATCATCTCCTACTGAATAATAGCGATTGGAAGATATCGGCAAGAAAAATCTTCCATATTGTGCATCTACTTGTGTTAGATCCGATAAGATATCGTATACATTGTTAATGTCATTATCATTTCCAATGATCTGATCACTTCCTGCACATAAGAAATTTGATAAATTGTCACCAATTCCAATTTTCTTATAAACATTGCTTCCAAAATCTACATAGCGCTGTTTATCTGCTCCTTCTACAATTTGCGTTCCTTCTGGGAGTACACTTACCGCAATCGTACGTGTCACAGATGGTGTGAATGTACTTGTCGCTGTAATATAATATGTCTTTCCAGCCATTTCTCTTGTAGGTCTAAATACATTCCCTTGCAGTGTATCTTTTACTGTCTCATCATTTATTGCCCATTCTAATTCTTTTTCTTTTGGATCATCCGTTCCATTTTCAACATAAACATCTGCTTCTAATACCAAATCTCTTTCAGGAGCAGCTACTTGAGTATCTCCATACTTAGGTAAGATATGAGTTACTTTAGGTAATCGATTAGCTACAATATTCAATAAGTTTTTTCCATCTTCAGTAATATCTTGTGCAAATTCAATAGGCCAATCTTCAGCTGTCGCAAATTGCCCAATCGCTTGAATGGCATAGTAATAATCTTGTTCCGGAACACTTCCTATCATAGAGATACTATTCAGTAAAAAACCAGTTGTTTCTCCTGGTGGAATCGGCTGTGCCCAATATGCCCATCCATCACTATCATACACCCAATAAGGCCCTAGAGGCTGTCCCTTATCTTTCCACTCCTGCATAGTAATTACTTGTGCATGGTGTGTAATTTTTTGTGCTGTATGTGTAACTTCTTCTTCACTCTCTTGTCCACCATTTAAAATTTCTTTTTTTGTTAAAGTGTCATTTGCATTCCATTGTCTGTAATCATCATAAGGCGTACCTTGATCACGATCACCATCAAGCCCATCTAAAGTACCATTACGATCAGAGTCCTCATTTAAATTATCTTTATTAAAAGTAGGCATATAATAACTATCTTTATTATTCCCCATCTCCCAAGACCAAAACTTACGAAAAGCATCATTTATCGTCACATCCTCTTGCGAAGTTGGATTTAACTTATAAATATGCCATGAAGAAACATCTTGAATAGAAGCATCTTGTTTCCCAATAACCTCTACATTACGATTTGACTGATCATAAGCTGCCCCATATTTTCCAGCATCAGCTCCTACTTCCATATATTCTCTTAATTGAATACGTGCAAATACATTCACCCCATTATGAATATCTGCATAATTTTCTACATAAACATCCTTATTACTTCCATTAAAATCATCATGTAATCTAGCTCCAGGATGAATTTGTCCTTCAAACTTCCCTTCCGTAATCTGACTAATTGATGACCATGCAAAAGTTGCCACAACAATTAACGCAAGAAAAAGTGAAGTTGCAAGTATCAAAGATGATGCTTTCTTTTTATTAAAACGTATCATAACGATGCATGCCCCTTTCCTATTCTTCCATTTTTAATATCTTTTATAAACGCTACTATCAATATATAGTATGAACATAAATAAATCAATTATAAAAATAAAAAAAGAAGAATTTTAAATAAAAATATTTTCTTTTAAAACCCACATAATCTATTATTCATATAAAAGGCTTGTACGTTTCACCTGTACAAGCCTTACTCTTATCCTATTTTTGCTCCTCAACAAATCTTTTCTTAAGACTTATCTTTTTTCTTATTTTCTAATATTTTCTTTCTAAATTCACTTGGTGACATATTATAAAACTTCTTAAATACTTTGTTGAAATAAAATTGATCTTCAATCCCTACAGAATTTGCAGCTTCTTTTACCATAACCGAAGGATTTGATAATAATTCTAAAGCAGCCTTCATTTTTAATTC
>CAMWMY010000145.1 GCA_947175465.1 uncultured Erysipelotrichaceae bacterium
TTTGGGACAAAATCAATTTCGTTACATTAAGACATTATCATTTTCGATTCATAAATAAGCATTGTTATTGATTTCCTAAAAAACCTTGTTATAATTAAATATCAAGTTTATGCTAAGTGATGATGTATACTTGATAGTAATTACTTTTGATGTCATTTTATGAAGACATTATCTTATCTTATTTATAAAACTTATGAATTTTTGAAATAACACTTGCAGGAAAATAAAACTCTGCTATAATGTCACATGATAGTGGTGAAATGATGAAGAAATATATAGTAGTAAAACAGAAACAACGATTAACAGAAGAGCGAAAAGTTCTATTTCAAGGAATGGCAGAAGTAGAGTCGCAGCTTTCATGTTTATGTATAAAATATAAAGAGTTAGATACTGCTGCAAAGGTGCATGTGCAAGCAGATGAAAAAGAATTAAAAATCCATCGTGAAGCAGAAGCTACAACACATTTACATTTCATTGCGAACCAAAAGACAGTATGTAGTATAGAGAGTGTATACGGTACGATAGAGTTACAACTCTATACACATAAATATATAAAGAAAGATAATATAATTGCGATTTCTTATGATGTTTTGGATGGAGATATTGTAAGTGATAGTTTTTATATTATTTGGACGATAGAGGAGGGTGTACGTGAATCAGATTGAATTATATTTAAAACAAGGAATTCAAGAAGCTATTTCAAAAAGTTTTGCATGTGAGGTTCTTATAGATGAGATTATCATTGAGATTCCTAAAGATACATCACATGGAGATTATGCAACAAATGTTGCTATGCGTCTTACGAAACAATTAAAGAAAAATCCTCGTGATATAGCGATGGCGATTGTCGAAGCTATTGATAAAGAAAAAGCTAATATTCAAACATGTGAAATTGCTGGACCAGGATTTATTAACTTTAAGATGAAAAGTGCATCTTTAGCAAATATTCTTACGTATGTTTTAGAGGCACAAGATCGTTATGGATACAATGATTCTGGAAAAGGGATAAAAATCAATGTTGAATATGTATCAGCTAATCCAACAGGAGATTTGCATCTTGGGCATGCTCGAGGAGCTGCTTGGGGAGATAGTGTAACACGTCTTTTACATGCAAGTGGCTATGAGGTATGTCGTGAATTTTATGTAAATGATGCAGGAAATCAAATTACCAATCTTGCACATTCTTTAATTGCACGTTATCATCAAGTTTTTAACATTGAGAAAGCATTACCAGAAGATGGTTATCATGGAAAAGATGTTATTAACATTGCCTATGAAATGGCTGAGCTTTATGGAGATCGCTATGTGAATGATGCATCCGAAGAAACATTTCAGTTTTTTAAAAAAGAAGGAATTCGTTTAGAGTTAGAAAAGTTAAAAAGAGATTTGGATTATTTCCGTGTCGCTTTTGATATATGGAGCAGTGAGCAAGATCTTCATGATCAAGGAAAAGTAGAAGATGCATTGAATCGTTTGCGTGATTTAGGTCAAACGTATGAAAAAGAAGGTGCTATTTGGTTTAAAAGTACAGAATATGGAGATGATAAAGACCGTGTCTTGAAAAAAAGTGATGGTTCTTATACATATTTTGTACCAGATATTGCATATCATATTACCAAATTTGAAAGAGGCTATGAAAAACTAATTAATCTTTGGGGAGCGGATCATCATGGATATATTCCTCGTATGAAGGCTGCTTTACAGGCTTTAGGGCAACCAAAAGATTTATTAGAAGTAGACATTATTCAAATGGTACGTCTTGTTGAAGATGGAAAAGAAGTGAAGATGAGCAAACGAACAGGAAACGCTGTAACAATACGTGAACTTTGTGATGAAGTTGGTGTAGATGCAGTACGTTATTTCTTTGTCCAAAGAGCTTTAGATACGCATTTAGATTTTGACTTGAGTTTAGCTCGTAAACAAAGCAATGATAATCCTGTATATTACGCACAATATGCGCATGCACGTATTTGTTCGATTTTAAGACAAAATACGATTCAAAAAGAAGTAGAAACGTATGATCTTTTGACACATGAAAAAGAAATTTCATTATTAAAATATATTAATGAATTTAGTAATGTAGTGGCAGATGCTGCAAGAACAAGAGCTCCGCATAAAATTTGCCATTACATTCAAAAACTTGCACAGCATTTCCATAGCTTTTATAATGCGTGCAAAGTAATTGATCAGGAACAAGAAGATTTATCAGCACAACGTATAGCTTTATTAAAAGCAACGAAAATCACATTAAAAAATGCTTTATATTTAATAGGTGTTCATGCTGTTGAGAAAATGTAGGAGGGTATTTTCACAATGAAAAAGTCTATGATTGATGTCGCATTTGATTTAGTGTCAAAAAAGAAAAAACCAGCGACATTTCTAAAAGTATGGGAAGAAGTAAGTCAAATGGTGGGTTTAACACCAGCACAGGAAGAAGAAAATATAGCCCAATTTTATACCGATTTATCTCTTGATGATCGTTTTGTACATGTAGGAGATAATAAATGGGATTTACGTTCTCGTCATACGTATAATGAAGTTGTTGTTGACACAAGTTCTATTATTATTGAAGAGAATGAAGAGGAAGAAGTTTTTGAAGAAGAGTTAAAAAAAGAAAAAGAAGAAGATTTTTAAAGAAAAAAGATTGTTTGTATAGTGAAACGTATGGTTTTACTTAATTGTCCATATACTAAGATAACGAGTTTATAGGTAGCTCGCTTATATGGATATAAAAAGATGAATTTTTAAGTTGTTAAAGATTTCGCATTTACAAATATTGGGAAATAAAGTAAAATAAAAAGTATAAAAGAGTAAAAGGAGGATTTTATTATGGCATTAGTATCAGCAAAAGAAATGCTTGAAAAAGCACACGCAGGACATTATGCAGTAGGACAATTTAATATTAATAACATGGAATGGACAAAAGCTATCTTATTAGCAGCTCAAGAAGCAAATTCACCAGTAATGCTTGGAGTTTCTGAAGGTGCTGGAAAATATATGACTGGATACAAAACAGTTGTAGCAATGGTAAAGGAAATGATCGACTACTTAGGAATTAGCGTACCTGTAGCATTGCACTTAGACCATGGTTCTTTCGATGGGGCAAAAGCTTGTATTGAAGCAGGGTTTACATCTGTTATGTTTGATGGATCTCACTATGATATTGAAGAAAATGTTGCGAAATCAAAAGAAATTTTAGCTCTTGCACATTCAAAAGGAATTTCAGTTGAATGTGAAGTTGGTGGTATCGGAGGAGAAGAAGACGGTGTCACTAGCTGTGGAGAATTAGCAGACCCACAAGAATGTGCAAAAATTGCAGGTTTAGGAGTAGATATGTTAGCTGCAGGTATTGGAAACATCCATGGAAAATACCCAGCAAACTGGGCAGGATTGGATTTTGATGTATTAGGAAAAATCCAAGATGCTACAAATGGAAAACCTCTAGTATTACACGGTGGTTCAGGAATCCCAGCTGATCAAATTGCAAAAGCGATTGATTTAGGAGTTTCTAAAATTAACGTAAATACAGAATGTCAATTAGTATTTGCAGAAGCTACTCGTAAATACATTGAAGCTGGAAAAGATCAAGAAGGAAAAGGATACGATCCACGTAAATTATTAGCACCAGGAACAGAAGCAATCAAAAAGATTGTAATTGAAAAAATGGAAGAATTTGGTTCTGCTGGAAAAGCGTAAGCTTTTGTTAAATAGATAAATAAAAATCATAAAGAGATGGATAGCCTGTGAGTTAGGCTCCTCTATTTCTTTTAAAAAATCACAATAAAATATTTATATGCAAGAGTTTGATATCTGTAAAATTAAAGATTAATCACTCTATCTTATACACATATGACGCTGCAGACGAAAAGGCTCGTGTAGATCACGGTGGT
>CAMWMY010000146.1 GCA_947175465.1 uncultured Erysipelotrichaceae bacterium
GCAATTCTCTTCCCTTACTTAGAATAAAAAATTCACTTCTCTTATTCATGTATTTTTCTTTCTTACATATGATACAAAAGAAAGGGGATATTTTATGAAATTATTAAGTCCTGGCCCAAGTTTATGTGATCCTTATGTATATCAAATTATGTCACAACCTCTCATTCATCATCGCAGTCCACAATTTTTACAAGTATATCAACGCCTCGTACACAATCTACGAAAAATCGTACAAGATTCAAGTAGTGAAATTATCATCCAAAATGGAAGTGGCTCTTATGGTATGGAAGCCACTATTAAAAATCTCTTCCACCCACATGAAAAAGTCCTTTGTATCCAAACAGGGTATTTTTCACAGCGCTTTGCTGAAATGGCACAAATGCATCAACTAGAAGTAATTCATTTGCATACTTCATCTGATGGAACATTCACCTTAGAAGATATCGAAACGATGTATACTTTACATCCTGATATCAAGGGCATTCTTGTGACACATTGTGAAACACAAACAGGTGCTCTTCAAGATATCCATCATATTGGAAAAATTGCACATCAACATAATTCTCTTTTTCTTGTCGATAGTATTAGTGGGATCATCATGAATCCTTTGTCTATGAAACAAGATCATATAGATGCAGTTATCATGGCTTCACAAAAAGGGTTTTCTATCCCTCCAGGATTATTCATGGTTGCCCTTAGCCAAAAAGCAATCCAAAAAATGCAAACTGTTTGTGTCAATAGCTATATTTTTGATTATAAACTCATTTTAAAAAAATATTATGATCATCAAAAAATAAATGCAACTCCTGCCATTCCTCTTTTTCTTGCCCTTGACTATAGTTTAGAAAAACTACTCCAACATGATCTTGCTTATTGGCACTCTTATTATCAATACCTTCATACTGCGCTATGCAATGGATTATCTGCTTTACAATACCAACTCATTGTGAAAAATAGTAGCCATTCCATTGCTGTATGCAAAACGCCATGTCAAAAACAAGCATCTCTCATCCAACAACGTCTTTGTGAACAATATCAAATTCGTATTGAATTAGGCCTTCTTGATCCAAGTAATCGTATTTTAAGAATTGGATGCATGAATCACATCACCATCCAAGACATCAAGTATTTTCTTAGAGCGCTGTGTGAGGTAACGTATGGTATATGAAGTTGCAATGTACAATGATATATCTGCCAAAAACTATTTATTACATTTACTTCATGTATATCCTTATGATATCGAACAAGAACTTGTACTTTCCCTTTTATGCGAATCTTCTGATTCTCGTATTGCCCTTCTTCATTTTTTAGAATATTTTGCACACTTCCCTAAATTTCATATCATCACTAAAACATATAAGCCTACAAAACTTTCCCCTTTATATACCAATATGAGCTTAACTCTTCAAACCAATAAAAGTAATTTACACACGCATTTATTTCAATTCGACGCAACTATTTTTATGAAGCACTATAAGATTCAAACCCCTTATGCTCATCTACCACTTGATCAAATTCCTTTTCTTGAAAAATTATATTTACACACAATTCCTATTTTACCTATGGAAACTTCCTATCAACCTCTTTTTATCCATAAAAGCAATTCTTTTTTATACCATAATCTAAGTATAGATGCGAAACAATTTTTTGCTGTAAGTATTCATATTGGGGATAAAAACGGCATTGTATATATTCCCAAAAATCAATTTCGTATAGGAGTAGCCCTAGCATCTTTATATGAAATTGCCCCGCCTTCTTCTCATATCGACTTTTATATATTATATGGCCTTTCCCATCAAGAAACGACCTATAGCTACTATTACGATCAAACAAATGATCTTTACATCGGTTTAATGAGCGGGTTTTCTACTTTGCATAATTTTGCATATCTAAAAGATATGGTTACAACACTTTATAATTCTCTTAGCATTGCGAAAAAAGATTTACCTGTTCATGGATCCATGTTACAACTCCACTTTTACGAAAAAACAGTAGGCTTATTATTCATCGGTAAAAATGAAACACTCAAAACCGAAATGATAGATGCCCTTACCAACTTGTGTGCTCAAAAACAGATCGCTTATACAAAAGTATTTGATGACAATGGAACCCTTCATTATCTTGATAATGATATTTATGCGACAGGAACACAAATTGGTACTTATGTAAGTACACCTGAATTACCGCCACAACATGTATATGAAAATTTAGCATCGAGTGTCTTTTTAAAAGTAAAAAATCAAATAACACATGTTTTACTACCTTATACAACATTTGATCAAACTTGCAAATTTCATAAAGTAGATTGTATCATTTACTTAAATCATGATAATAAACAACAAGGGCTACAATATATTCACGATTTAATAAAAGCAAAATCCTTATTTAAAGCGGATAATCAACCCTCTTACCAAAAGAAAGGGCAATTATCTTTTTTCGATTATCCTTTTGGTTACATGCTACAACAAGAACTTGTTGATCCATTTATCGATGAATTTTTAAATCTCATGTTAATCCATAATATCAAACTAGCTGTATTCTATACAAAATCAAGATCTACTTCACAAAATACTCTTTATATAAAACTAGCAAATACCTTATTAAAAGAAATTTTAGAATGGTAGTACGTATTGTAAATAAAAATAAAAAAGGCTATACTAATGGTAACATACGATATCTTTAGGAGGGTTTTATGAGTATAAAAGAAATTCAAGATGCACAAGGAATACGCCGTTCTCTTACAAGAATTGCACATGAAATTATAGAGCATAATAAAGGTGTAGATAATCTTGTTTTTATCGGTGTTAAAACAAGAGGTGTTTTTTTAGCAGCACGTTTAGCCGATATTATTGAACAAGTAGAAGGTGTTTTACTAGATTGTTATCCTTTAGATATTCATCATTGGCGTGATGATCATATGAAAGATACAGCACTTCCTAATAATGTATCTTTACCAGTTCATAATAAAAAAGTAATTTTAGTGGATGATGTATTATTCAAAGGAAGAACAGTACGTGCTGCTATGGATGCAATTATGCATTATGGGCGTGCAAAAGAAATACAATTAGCAGTACTTGTTGATAGAGGACATCGTGAATTACCAATTCGTGCAGACTACATTGGTAAAAACATTCCTAGCTCACTTGAAGAAACGATCAAAGTAAAAGTAAAAGAAATTGATGATATGGATGGTATTTATTTATCAAAAGAAGAATAAATATAATTTAAAAGAAAACTACTTAAATTTGTAAAAAAGTAGTTTTCTTTTATTCTTAAATATTTTCTTTTATCATACACTAAAATGAGGTGATGATAATGTTTATCCACACATTTTTATTAGTATTTATTGCGGAAATGGCGGATAAAACGCAATTAATGGTTATGGCGCTCACGAATAAATATCGTGCTAAAAATGTTGCCATTGGTATGACTTTAGGAGTATTTGCAATTAGTGCATTATCAGTATTAGCAGGAGATATTATCAGTGGTGTCATTCCCTTATGGATCATCCAATTATGCGCAGCTTGCTTATTTATTCTTTTTGGCATGACCACACTTTTAAGTAAAGAAGAAGCTGATGAGCATCGCAAATATAATTTTCGTTTCCCTATTCTATCCATTGCAGGTACTTTTTTATTAGCCGAACTTGGTGATAAGACACAACTTACTACCGTTGCATTAGCTGCAAACAATAGTGGAAATATGATCCCTATTTTCATAGGAGCTTCCTTAGGGCTTATTTTAGCAAATATTATTGGTATTTTTGCAGGTAAATTCATTTTTTCTAAACTAAGTGAAGTAACGGTAAAAATAGCTTCTTCTTTCTTCTTTTTATTTTTTGGAAGTTTACAAATGTTAGAGATCTTTCCTTATAATC
>CAMWMY010000147.1 GCA_947175465.1 uncultured Erysipelotrichaceae bacterium
TATATGTATTTTCTAAATGTTTTGTATACCCTTGCTTTCCTTTTTTTCTAGTCAAACTGTTGTTAGTCAACACATAGTAATACAATGGTTTACCGATAAATATAATTCTCGGTTTATTCAAAAGGCACTCAAGATTAAATAATGGATCTTCTACCACATTTTCTTCGACATACTGTATATGATTCGTAACAAGAAACTCTGTTTTATATAGATTTCTCCACGTAAACCACAACAAATTATCTTTGTGTATTTCTCTTAATCTATTTGATATTTCATCTTGTGAAACAATCTCGTTACATATGAAACCATGAGTATCAAAACATTCACGTAAAATAGTTCCATTTTCGTCCGTTTCATAATGCCCACAGTTAACTATATCACAATTGTTTATATCAGCTGTAGATACTAAAGATTCCAACATAATGTTTTCGATATAGTCGTCTGCATCAACAAATCCGATATATTCGCCCTTGGCAACAGCTAGTCCAGCATTTCTTGCTTTTGCTGCCCCAGCATTTTCTTGATGAATAACAACAACTCTACTATCAGCCTTATATTCATCACAAATTGCAGGACTATTATCGGATGAACCATCATCAACAATAATTACTTCAATATCCTTTAAAGTTTGATTTAGAACACTATCCAAGCATTTTCTCAAATATTTTTCTGCATTATATACTGGAATAATAACCGACACCTTAACCTGATTCATAAGTCTCCTTAATTATTCATTAAAGCATTTTTAATTAAATCATATTTTGATGAATGCTCAAACTCTGCAAGTTCTTCATCAAAACTCTCATAATACTTAACTAATTCAGCAAATTCATTTTTCCTATAATCATCAACGACAGAAATATAATTCAAATTATTAAGCCAAGCATTATATACCCCTGAAATTTTCTTATTTGAATTATCAAACGCAATACATGGTGTACCTGTAATGGCACAAAAAATCATACAATGCAATCTATCTGTTACAACTAATCTTTTTGAAGCAATTTTTTTCAAAAATGAAACAATTGTATTTTCGTAAACCGCGTATTTACAATCCTCAATTGCAACATCAACAGTATCTGTATCTTCAACGTCTCCAAAGCTTTTTGCTAAAAGATTATGCATTACATCAATATCAAAGTTACATGCCTTTTCAATATCGTTTCTGAAAACGCATAATGCACCATTACGTTCTAGATTAAACTTATTTTTAAAGTTCAAGTACAGAACCATATCTGGAATAACGCCTACAGTTTTAGCCTTTTTGAAGGCATCCTTCATTTTTTCATATGAAGAATATTCTCTTGCAAAAATATAAATATCTTTATGCTTTGAATATGTTCTTATTGTTTTTTTTAAACGATAATTGCCGTACTTATTCTCACTAAAATGCATTGTTTGTGGAAATAACACAATCTTATTCTTCTTAAAATTATGAATAATGAATCTACGACAGTTTTCTAATGAAGCATACTCGCTATCAATATTTCCGCCGCCAACAATTGTAATAATATCATCCTTATTGATGATACGCTTCACCCACCTAATTGTTGAATATGTAGATATACTGGGAATCATAACAATTTTATATTCAGAAAAATTCACTTTCAAAAATTGCTCATGAGAATAAGTAATAGCCATATCTCCAAGATTTTGATAAAAACCACTTAAATAAACAAATATTTTTTTATCACTTTTGCAGACCTCTTGATTTAAAATTTGACTTTTTAGCAACCCAGCAATAATGCACTTTAAATGTAATATATCAACATTAATAATTCTTTTATCTAACATAAAATCTCTTCTTAACAATTATATTCTTTTTAGTAATCCAACAATTTTTTTGAACAAATAAGTAGTAAATATTAGCTTATACTTAAAACAAAAATAACAAATCACTTCTGTTTTAGTTGCTTGACCAAGAACTACTTGAATATTTAATTCTCTTAACTTTTCAGTTTGATATAGTTTCTTAATATCTTTTGCAAAGGCGCTGTATGAGCCAATACCCATCGCATTATCTATACATTCCCAAATTGCTCTTAAACCTACTCTTTGAATTCTCTCAGAATGGTCTATTCCCTTTTCCTCAAGGTAAGCACTAATTTGTTTGATTCTTTGCATTTCCATATCATATTTATTACTTCTGTAAATATGAGTTAAAGAATTTGGATTTTCAACATAATGATAAAGGCAAGCATCCACTATTGAAACTCTATTACAATTATCATAAGCAGATAAGTTAAAGAATAAATCCTCTGTATATACTTCTCTTTCCGAAACAAAACATTTATCAGTAATAATGCTCTTTTTATACATTCTTAGCCACATAAAGTTAAGAATTCTTGTTTCATCATTCTGCATAGGGAAGATTCCTGGCAAAATTAAATTATCTAAAAATTCATTTTTTTCATAAACATCCTTTGAATGCTTAAGTAAAATTTTTGAGCTAACCTCACCCTTGTCCAAATAATATCCACAAATCGCGATATCACTATTATTATTAACAATGCTTTGATAAAGCTTGTCAATATAGTCTTTCTCCAAAAAGTCATCGCTGTCAAGAAAAACAATATATCCGCCCTGTGCAACATCAAATCCGGCTTTTCTTGCACTTGTTAAACCTCCATTTTCCTTATGGACAATTTCAATTCTTGAATCTCTTGTTTCGAAACCTTTACAGATTTCTAAGCTCGAATCCTTAGAGCCATCATCAACCAAAATGATTTGAAGATTCTTATAGCCCTGATTAACAATACTTTCAATACATTTATTTAAAAACTTTTCAGCGTTGTATACAGCAACAACTACGGAAATCTTTTCATCAGCCATTTATCAATTCCTCAAACATATCCTCCACAGCCTTTGTTGTTTTAGCTGCGCTAAATTCCTTACCTCTTATATTTGCCTGTGTTTTATAATGCTCCATCAATCCTTTTGTTGAAATAATTTTGCACAAACCTTCATAAAGTGCAACCTCATTATTCTCTGTTACAATGCCATAATCATTGTTATTGCCCAAAAGCTCCTTTGCACCACTAACATCAACTGATACAACAGGCACACCCAAAATAATTGCCTCTGTTGCAGCTGTTGAAAAACCCTCTCTAAAGCTTGAGCAAACAAATAAATCGCATTTACTAAGATATTTATATGGATTCTTCTGATAGCCCGTAAAAGTAAATGAATTTTCAAGATTGTTTTCCTTCAAATATGCTTCAATTTTATCTTGATCCTTACCAACACCAACAATATAAATATGAGTTCTATAACCGGCATCAATCAATTTTTTTTGAACACGAGCTAATCTATCAAAGCCTTTGTTTTCAATAATCTTTCCAATTGCAATAATCTTTATTTCATCATTAAATGAAACATCAACATTTTCATCCTTTGATAATTCGATAATTTTATCACTTTCGTTGGTATTGTACTTTACTGTTGTTTTTTCAACTGGTGTATCGAACAATTCGCAGAAGCGATCATTAACCTGTTTTGAAACGGAAACAATCTTATCAAATCTGTTATAGCATCTATTAGCTTCCTCATAGCTTCTATAAGCAGAAGAAGCAAATTCCTTGCTCTTAAATTCTGTATGAATCCAAGCAACAGTTTTTGTACCACTATTATCACAGCCAGAAATAATACGAGTTGCAATCCCCTCCAAATACGAAATTTCAATATCATATTTTTCCTTTACAAAAAACTTATGTAATACTTTTGGAGAAAAAAGTTTTAAAATTTTGGATATTCCTTTTATGTTACAATTAAAGCAATATTCATACTTAACATCTTTTGATAATAAATCTCTATTTTCACCTTCATTAAACAGAGTCTTTACAGTAATTTCATAT
>CAMWMY010000148.1 GCA_947175465.1 uncultured Erysipelotrichaceae bacterium
TCTACACGAGCCTTATCGTCGGCAGCGTCAGATTTGTATAAGATACAGGTAAAAATATTTATGGAGAAGCTATCTTTGAAGAAGCATCTCTTGATGAGAATCAACTTATAAAATTTCTTCGCTCAAAATATTTGTTAAGCTATGAAATTACTTTTTTTCCATCATAAAAATACCTCTTTCTACATAGAGTAGGAAGAGGTGTTTTTTATGCAAATTCGTCCAGAAATTCAGAAATTATATCCTAAAATAAAAGCTTATCGAGAATATCTTCATCAATATCCTGAACTAGAATATCATACTGTGCAAACTAGAAAGTTTATTAAAAAGGTTATGGAAGAAACGAAATGTGATATTCTTCAAGAAGGATATGCCCAAGAAGGAATCGTTGGTGTATATGGGAAAGGGAAAGAAAAAGGAATTTTGATAAGAAGTGATATGGATGCTTTGCCGATTCAAGAAAAGGTGAAAAAAGAAACTGCATCTAAAATAAAGGGGGTTATGCATGCATGTGGCCATGATGGTCATATGGCAGCTTTACTTGGATTATGTGAATACCTTCATGAACATAAGCAGCGTATTCATAAACCTATTGTATGTTTGTTTCAACCAGGAGAAGAAGGTGCAGGGGGAGCAAAGCAAATGATAGAAGAAGGAGTGTTAGAGACATTTCCATGTGCTTATGCTTTAGCTACGCATCTTATGCCACAATATGAAGTAGGGAAAATTGCTTGTAGATCTGGGGCTATGATGGCTCAAAATGCGGAAGTAGAAATTAGAGTACAAGGAACAGGAGGACATGGAGCTTACCCTGATACAGGGAAAGATGCTATTTTAGCTGCTACATCCTTTTTATTGGAAGTACAAACACAATTAAATAAACGTTTTTCTCCATTACAAGAAAAAGTATTTCATATAGGTATCATACAAGGGGGCAATGCTTGTAATACAATATGTGATTCTTTGCTTATGAAAGGCACGTTACGAGCGTTTGATGAAGCTATTTTCCAGCAATTAAAAGCATGTATTATGAATACAGCCGAAGCTATAGAGAAGCTTTATGATGTACACTTTCACTTTCAATGGCATGAAGGATATTTCAGTGTATATAATCATCCCCAAATGTGTATGTTGTTAAAAGAAGCTGTAGAAGATAGTTATGTAGAAGCTGATAAACAAATGACAAGTGAAGACTTCTCTTTCTTTTTAAAAGAAGTACCAGGATTTATGTTTTATACAGGGTGTAAAATGGAAAAAGAAACATCCTTGCATAGTGATACTTTTGATTTCGATGAACATGCTTTGCTTTATACTGTAGAAACGTATGTCCGTATATTAGAAAAACTTGATATTTTAATATAATTTATAAAATATCAAGTGATTGGATAGCTAAAGTATTCATTAAAGATGCAAAATCATGATCTTCTTTGTTTGGATGGAAGGAAATCTGGATTGCATCTTTTTCACTATAACGAGGTATTAGATGAATATGGCAATGATCAATTGTTTGTCCAGCTACTTCATGGACATTGCTTAAAACATTCATACCAGAAGCACCTGTTGTTTGTAGTAAATGATTACCTAAAGCTTTTGCAACTTTCATCATATGCGTAAGGGTGCTATCCTCACAGCTAAGAAAGTTTGGATAATGCTGTTTTGGGATAATTAAAGTATGGCCTTTACATACCTGTGAAATATCAAGGATAGCAATTACCTTATCATCTTCATAAATAGGATAGCTTGGAATTTCTTTATTTATAATTTTACAAAATATACACATTGTAATATTCTCCTTTCATATCGATAATATAGAAAAACTCGTTTTCACGAGTTCTATTGATCTTGTACTAAATAATTAGGATTTGTCTTTTTGATACCGTTGTAAATATCAATATCATAAACTTTAAATTGATGTTTCTTTAAGTAGAAAGCAATTGCTTCATCATTTAAGGTTGCATTTTGAATAATAGAATCTGCAGCTTCTTGGACAAAGTTTTTGTAATCATAGTCCGTAATACGAATTACATAGTATACAGAATTTGCTGAATCAGTAATAACTTCTTCTATTAATTGGGCTTGTGCAGTATTTGTCACTTTTTCAGTAACAATAGCTGGTAGACCACTACTTGAATGATAGATTTGTACAGTACCATCTGATTTTGAAGTATCTCCATATTGTCTAGTTACTGTTTCAAAGTCTGCTCCATTTTGTATTTCCGCAAGTGCTGCTTTTGCTGATTCTTCATCTTTTGCAATTAACATTTGAGCTTTAAATGGATGATATGTTTCTATTTTATTTTCATCTATTAAGTATTTTTTTACTAATTCTTGGCGCAATACACCATTTAAAGATACATTTTTATAATAGTCTTCTTCATCTACATATCCATTTGATGTAAGCATAGAGGCGAATTTTTCACCTAGATTTTCTTTTGATTTTGCTAAGCTTTCTCTAGCTTTTGCTTCAATTTCTTCTGTTATAGTAATTTCAGCATCTAATATTTTTTGAATTGCATTTTGTAAAACCGTATTATATCCCGTATATAATTTCAATAATTTATTAACATTTTCTTTTGTAATCGTTTTATCTCCAACACGCATAATCATCTCTGATCCATTAGAGACAGTGGTTGTTGCATCTTTACATCCACTTACCATCATAAGCATGGCAACACATAAAATTCCAATTAGTTTTTTCATTTTTTTCCATGCCTCCTATTCTTCAATGCCCATGAACTCTAACAATTCTGCTTTTATGTTTTCATCGGCATATTCAATATTTAATTTTTTTGCATTTTCCCAAAGGATTTTATAGAACATTTTTGAATCAGCTTTATTTAATGCAGAATATAAAGCATCTTTGATATCGGCATTTTCCATAAGTGCTGTTTTATCATTTTCGACAACTTTGATTAAATGCCATCCTTGATAGTTTCCTAAGCTAGAATCCGTTATTTTCACCCATTCACTTACTTGACCTTTTTCTAAAGCAAGAGATGCTTCTAAAAAAGGAGGGACTAAACTACTGTCTGAATCTACATAACCAATAGATCCTCCAGCTGTTGCACTTGAAGTATCTTCGCTATATTCTTTTGCAACTTCTGCAAAATCTTTACCAGATGCAAGAGCTTCTTCTACTGCTTTAACTTTCGCAAGTTCTTCTTCTGTTGGATTGCTTGCATCTGTCATTTTAATTAAAATATGAGATACAACACGTGATTTTTTCTCTTCATAAACTGGGGTAAATAAGGCATCTAGATTTGCACTGATGTAATCATCTTGCATTTTAGTGCTTTTTACACTTGTTAAGCAATACTCATAAAGATCTCCACTCTCAAATCCCAAGCGATTTAATTGCTCTGCAAGCACTGTTTTATATGTTGTTGGATATTGTGATTTTGCACTTTTCAACAGCTTTTCTTGTAATAATTTTGCCTCTGATTCTAAATCAGGAGTTGTTTCTACTGATTGTGCGATAACAGCATTTTGAAAAAGTGTCAAAGTAACAGAGTTTCCGATACTTTTCTTCATTAAATCATATAATTCATCTGCACTTACATTTGTATCATCTACAGAAGATACAATTTGTAAACCATCTACTTTTTTACCTTGTAACTTTCCTTTGTTTGTATCCCATGAGACAAATACTATAAAGCATAGTAGTGTGAAAGATACAAGTATAACAAACCATTGTTTTTTCAGTATTTCTACCATATATACCTCCTAAAAATTTATATCTTCCCTATTATAAGATAAAATATTTAAAATTGCAATTTTTCCTTTCATATTTGAAATGTTTCTATGAATCGAAAATGATAATGTCTTAATGTAACGAAATTGATTTTGTCCCAAA
>CAMWMY010000149.1 GCA_947175465.1 uncultured Erysipelotrichaceae bacterium
CTACCAGTAACTCTTAACTTAAAGCCATCGATTTTAAATAAAGTTCCCATTTTTATTTTATGCATAAGAATTCTAGGTTTTTTTAATCCACATTGTTTTTCTAAATATTGTAGCTTCATCTCTTCATTTCCTTCAAGTTGTTCTTTTAAATACAATGGGATATATTCTATACTTCGAATTTTATTTCCTTTTTTATCTTCTGAATCTACAAGCATAAAAAAACTACCAAATATGCTATTATACCCTCCATATTTCATAATACCTTCTACCCCAGCTAGCCTTTTATCACTTTCTTTAATAGGGAATTGTCCTTTTCCTTTTTTCAAAATATTTTGATCAAATAGCTCTCCTTTAACCTCATATGTTCTATATGTAATTAAAATATCATTCCTATTCATAAATCGATGAACTACATGAATCGTTGGATGATCTGATTTTTCAGTTTTCCAAGCAACTTCTCCATCTCTTACAATGTCTTTTGACTTAAATAATTTTTTTAAATGATAACTACGATCAGGATGATTTCTAATGAACCACGCTACATTTTTAGTAAATTTAACATAATAACCATTTCCTACAACAATATTCAAATAGGCATCTTTTGCATGATGAAAATCATTTATTTCTCTTACTTTTATAAAATTAAAATCTTGACGGAATTGAGAAACATTTTTAGCTTTTACATAAACAATCTCTGTTTCAGGAAATGCACATTTTAAAATCTGTGCTGCTACTTTCGTACTTTGACGAGTTTCTACTATTTGTCTTTCGATAAAGCTTGCTAATTCATTTTCATCAAATGGTTGTGAGCGTACCAAACGTTCATATTTTTGCTTAGAAATAAAGCCACCATCAAATAAGTGTTTCCAAAAAGGTTGCATTTTTTGGCGAATTTCACCATTTATTGGATACTCATCCATTTTACTTCCATTTTCTACTTTTTTAACCAATACTCTATTATCTAAGCTATCATCGATTACTTTGGATTGTGGATAAATATGATCAATATCATATTTATTGCTATATAACTCTTCAAAAGGAATCACCTCTTTAGAATACATACATCTTCCTTTTTGCACATAATAAAAATATAATTTATCATTCCTTAATTGATAATCATCTTTATTTTTCAAATCTTCTAGTAAATCTGCTTCTTCTTTACATTTTTTATATAAATCTTCTAATTGCTTTTTTCTTGATTTCGTCTTTTTACTTTCTTGCTTTTCTCTTGCAACTTCTAAAAATATACGTTTAGGTGCTCCTTTCATCACTTTTTGAAGCTCCTTCACAACTAGAAGCGTCTGCCAGATCGGTCTTTTTACTGCAGGTGATATGGCTAGATGATCTATCGTTTCATACGATAACTGCATCTCTTCCTGATGATTTTGTTTTTCAATTTCCTCTTGAAATTTATATTTTTGACTTAAGAGCTGCATGAGGTTATCTTGACTCTCCCATAAAGCTGTCATAATATTCCACTGTTCTCCTGTAGATGGACTTATCGTTATGATTCCTTCTAAAAACTTAGCAGATAGCCTTCCCCATCCTTTATAAGAGAGTTTACATAAACTATCAATTTGTTTTTCAGTTAAATTAGCATATAACTTTTTTAATCTCTTTTTCAATAACTTTTGATCAGACCCAAAAAGTGTTATATTCAATATAATATTTTCTTGTTCTTTCTCACTCAATGTAACATCGGTAAGTTTTTCTTTAAAGTCATGATAAGCGATATAAGAAGCTTGAAAATCTTCCTCAATACCCGAAATTTCATCTTTTTCTGTTAATATACCTTCACAAATAAGATATTTTTTTAATTTCTTTTGTGTCACTCTTCGATATTTACAAAATACATCTTTAAAAATCTTTTGTTTTATTTCTACTCCAATTTTATCCCCATTAATTTTCAAATTATTAAGTCCATTCAAAATCATAAATTTACTATAAAGTAAGGAGTTCTTAGGTAATACATCTTCCCCTAATAAATAAGTACATTTATTAGTCATGCGACGTATAAATTGCTCTGCACTTGCCTCCACATCAATGACATCTTCAAAATTCCATGGATAAATTTTATCGTCTTTTTTTCTTACACTCCATGTAAAAGGGCTACTTTTTTCATCTTTCACTTTATTTAAAGGACCTACATAATAAGGAATACGGAAAGTAAACAATTGTATAATTTTATCACTATTTTCCTCTAATAAAGGTATTTTCTTTTTTAAATTGTTTAGAATCTGTTTAAGTTCATATAAATGGAGTTGATGAGGAATGATGCTATTTTCTACATTTATTTGTTTTGCTAGAAAAGTACCACTATTTAATTTCTCTTGCAATTCTTCTTGTATTTTTTCATCTTTTATTTTAGCTTTCTGTTTTTTCAAAAAAGCTATAAACTTATCATAACTACATTTCTTTGTTTGCATAGCAACTTTTTTATTATTTCGCTTCGTCATTCCTATATAAGCACAGTAATTATCTAATTTCTCATCCATATATACAAAAATATTTTTATAAGTTTCATATCCCATATAGGTTTTCACAATCTCTTTTAAATAGGCTAAATCTTCTTGATGCTTATCATATATTTTTATTTTTGCATCTGAAATAGAATTGCTATCTTTTAAAATATCAGTTAATTTAGCCCAGTCATAAATACATTTTGCAGACTCTATAATATAAAAACGATCTCCAAGTCGTGTTTCCAACTCATCTGTTTCTTCAGTATTTTTCGTGAAATTTATACTTCCTTCTAATTCTGAACTATTAAAAATAGTACTTAACTTCGCACTTAAGCCTAATATAAGCTTTACTATTTCTTCTTCACTTTTTGTAATTTTTTCTCCTTTTCTTTTCTCTAGTTCCTTCTTCAATCTCTTCTTTTTCTCTTGATTCGTAAGTATTTTATCTTTTAAAATATTTTCAACAAATACGATAATGTCATCTTCCAACATATCAAAATCAAAACCCAATTGTTCGTCTTGAATATTCATAATGAATTGTTTATAAATACTTTTGAACTCTTTTATATCTTCTATTTCGCCAGATAGTAAAAAATGCCCTCTATTCTTTAACATATGATGGATAGCTAAATATACAAGTCGAATATCTGGTGTATCCTTTGTTTCCATTAACTTTTTTCGTAAATGATAAATAGTAGGAAATTCTTTATGATAATCCTTATCTGTATAATTTTTATCTACAAACAATGCATAAGGCAAGATAGGCGTATGTCCACATAAATCACGCTTATCTTCTGGAATATACCTACTTTCTTTCATTCTCAAATAAAACCCTGGATCTACATTCGCAATCTCACTGGCAAATATTTCTTGTAGAAGTTGTAATCGCCAATGTTTTCTATGCAACCTTCTTCTATTTCCTCTATGTATCCTTCTAGCTTTTGCTGTCTGAGCACTATCAAATAAACGCACACCCCATAAAGATTTTCCATGTGCACGTAATACATTATATTGAAGATCTGTAACTGCCCATCCTAAAGATCCTGTCCCTAAATCTAACCCTAAAAAATACTCTTTTGGCATATCTTTGTCTCCTCCCAATTATTATATCTAATTATTTCCATATTGACATTTTTCGTCACTTTTATTATACTGAAAAGTGTATTGGAATACCATACAACAATACATCATAAGTTCAAATAAAAATATATTCAAATCACCATATAAAATATGGTCCACATGGTGTGGAAAAGGCCTAAAGGATATTGTTTCCTTTAGGTTTTTTATATAGGTGAATTATCATAATAAGTGCAACAAAAAAAAAGCTCATAGGTAATACCTGTGTTAAAATGTAAGTGACCAAACTTATTAA
>CAMWMY010000150.1 GCA_947175465.1 uncultured Erysipelotrichaceae bacterium
ATGTAGAATATGAACATATTGTAAATGGTGCACTTTAAATTTGAAAAAAGAAAAGAGCCTATCATGGCTCTTTTTTTATTTCTAACCTGTTTATATTCCTATTCATAAGAGTTAAATTTAACTTGACTATATATATAATTATACTGTGTTTTAAAAGAGAGGGAGTAAAATAAAATATGGCAAAAATTATTAAAATAGATGGAGATATTATTTTTATTGGAATGGATGATGGGGGAATTAAAGAAGTTCGTAGAGAAGATATTAACTTTGAGCCACAATTAGGTAATAAAGTTGAAATTTTTGAAACAGAAAGTAGTACCATCGTTTCTCAAAAAGAAGAAGTACAAGATAAAAAAGAAGAGCCCCAAGATAAAAAAGAAGGTAAAGATATTTATATTAATGTTAATAATACTAACCAAAATACTGGTTTACCTAATGGATATACTTATCCTTCTTCTAATAACACTACTACTGTAGTAAATAAGATTGCTTATTGCTTATTAGCCTTTTTCTTAGGAGGATTGGGAGCACATAAATTCTATGCAAAACAGACAGGTAAAGGTGCCGTATATTTGATTTTTTGTTGGACATCTATTCCATTTATTATTGCATTATGTAAAAAAGCAGATGCTAATGGTAATATCTTAGTATAACTTATATTTAGTATATATAATAACCAAAGATTGATTTTATAAAATAAGAAAATCAATCTTTTTTATATTTTTCATTATCTTCTTGTATTCTACTTCTTATAGTATTTCTTCTCTTATTTTCCTTTTTTATAAAATAGAAAAAGATTATTTATTTTCTCTTGACTTGGAGTGCACTCCAAATTATAAAATGAACATATAAAAATAAGGGAGGGTTTTATATGAATTACATTACATTAAATAACGAAGAAAAAATACCACAACTAGGATTTGGCGTTTACCAAATTTCAAAAGAAGAAACAGCACAAGCTGTATATGAAGCCATTAAAATAGGATATCGTCTCATTGATACAGCAATCGCTTATGACAACGAGGAAGAGGTTGGGGATGGTATTCAACGTGCTATCAAAGAAGGTCTTGTGACAAGAGAAGAATTATGCATTACTACCAAATTATTTGTACACAATGTTGTTAACTATGAAGAAGCTACAAAAGCAATTCATGCTTCTCTTACAAGACTAAAACTCGATTATATCGATATCTTTTTACTACATCAACCTTATGGAGATATTTATGGAGCTTGGCGTGCTTTAGGTCTTGCACAAAAAGAAGGGAAAATTAAATCTTTAGGTATTTCTAATTTTGATTCCGCTAAAATGATTGAATTTGTGAAAATGAATGATGTAGGCATACCTCAAATCAACCAAATTGAAATCAATCCTTGGTATCAACGTGAAGAAGATATTGTATGGCATCAAAAATACAATGTACAAGTAGAAGCATGGGCACCTTTTGCAGAAGGAAGACAAGGTTTATTTACCAATCCTATATTATTAAAAATTGCCCAAAAATATAAAAAATCAGTTGCACAAATCGTATTACGTTGGCTTATTCAACGCAATAGTGTTGTTCTTGCCAAATCAATTCGCCCTGAGCGAATGAAAGAAAACTTTGAAGTCTTTGACTTTTGTTTATCGGATGAAGATATGAAAGAAATTACTTCTTTAGATCAACAACAATCTGCTTTCTTTGACCACCATAACCCAGAAATGGTAGAATGGTTTATGGATAGAATTGAAAATCTACAACCTGGAGCAAAGAGGTGGTAAGCTTTGAATATAAAAGAAGCAAGTGAAAAAACAGGTGTATCTATGGATACTATTCGCTACTATGAGCGCATTGGCTTAATTATGCCTATTGAGCGCTGTCATGGTAATTCGTAAGTTTCAAGAAAGAAATATAAATCAAATTTTATTTGCTAAAACAATGCGTAAAGCAGGACTTACGATTGAAACATTAAAACAATATGTAACACTTGTCTTTGAAGATGATCATCATACGATTCCTAAAAGAAAAGAAATTTTAGGAAAAGCAATTGCTAGTCTAGATGAAAAAGTTATCGAAACACAAAAAGCAAGAGATTATTTAAAGTGGAAAATTGATCATTATGATACTGCTGTAAGAGAAGCTGAAAAGAAAATCAAATAAAGAAACTATCATTAAAAAACATAGTTTCTTTTTTTATCATTCCTTTATTGATAAACTCATCTCTTCAATTCATTCAATATCATCATATCCTTTTTCAATTCTATAAAAACTAGCTATTTTATCAAAGAAAAATGATACTTCTTTATTGATTATCCCTTTTTTCTATTATATGATTATAGTACTTGAATAGCGAAAAGAGAGGATGAAATTCATGAAAAAAGTAAGAACAAGATTTGCACCTAGCCCGACAGGTTATATGCATATTGGAAACTTAAGAACAGCTCTATTTGAATATTTAATTGCAAAACATGAAAATGGAGATTTTATATTGCGAATTGAGGATACAGATCAAGAACGTGAAGTTGAAGGAGCTGTTGATATTATTTATGATACATTAGCTGCTGTTGGCTTACATCATGATGAAGGACCGGATGTTGGTGGTGATTTTGGTCCTTATATTCAATCACAACGTTTACCGATGTATAAAGAATACGCTGATAAACTTGTAGATTTGGGTGGTGCTCACTACTGTTTTTGTTGTGAGGAAGAAATCCAAGAACAAAGAAAAGTAGCAGAAAGTATTGGAAAAGCTTTCAAATTTGATGATCCATGTAAACATATGAGCATCGAAGAAGCAAGAGAGCGTATTCAACAAGGAGAAACTTATACTGTACGTCAAACAATTCAGCCTACTGGTATTACAGCTTTTGAAGACCAAGTATATGGACGTATTGAAGTAGATAATAATATTTTAGATGAATCTGTTCTTTTAAAGTCAGATGGATTTCCAACTTATAACTTTGCAAATATTATTGATGACCATCAAATGGGAATTACGCATGTTGTTCGTGGAAATGAATATTTAAGCTCTACTCCTAAATATAATTTAATTTATGAAGCATTTGGTTGGGAAATTCCAACTTATATCCATGTTCCACCAGTAATGAAAGATGAGCAGCATAAATTAAGTAAACGTAATGGGGATGCTAGTTTTCAAGACCTTCTACAAAAAGGATATTTACCACAAGCTGTTTTAAACTATATCGCTTTATTAGGATGGGCACCAGAAACAGAACAAGAAATTTATACGCTAGATGAATTAGTAAAAGTCTTTTCCATCCAACGTATTTCTCGTTCCGGAGCCATCTTTGACATTGATAAGCTAACATGGATGAATGGTATGTACTTACGTGCTATGGATTTAGAAAGCTTCCATGCCTTGGCAAAACCTTATTTAACACAAGCTATCAAAAGAGATGTTGATTTATTATCCGTTAGTAAGATTTTACAACAACGTACCGATATCTTAAGTCAAATACCGGAACAAGTGGATTTCATTGATGAGCTTCCTACTTACGATAATGGTTTATATATTCATAAAAAAATGAAAACGACGTATGAAATTGCACTTACTGCTTTAAAAGCAGCATATGAAGCGCTTAGTGCATTAGAAGATTGGTCAAAAGAAGAAACAATTCATGACCTTCTATTAAGCTTACCTTCTGCTTTAGAACTAAAAAATGGACAAGTATTATGGCCAATACGTACAGCGATTACAGGGAAACCATTTACTCCTGGAGGAGCTATTGAACTTGCGCATATTTTAGGAAAAGAAGAAACGTTAAAACGTATCACAGTAGGAATTGAAAAACTCCAAATGGAAGAAGTAAATAAAAATAACTAGAATATAT
>CAMWMY010000151.1 GCA_947175465.1 uncultured Erysipelotrichaceae bacterium
TTTTATTATACAAAAAAGCACACCTTGTGGTGCACTTGAAATTTGAATTTAGGAAGGCTATACTAGAAAAGTATAGCCTTTTTCTTATCATTTATTGCATAATAAAAACATGCCTTTTCTTTTAGAAGAAGAAAGCATGTTGTTATCATTACATCCATGTGATTTTTCGTTCATTTCCTTGGATAATATTTTTAATGTTTGATTTATGACGATATAGGATAAGAAGTGTTAAAAGCCAACTTGCAATGATAATTTGCATATCTTGTTGCATAAAACTAATATAAATACTTGAAAATAATGCAGCACATATACTAGAAAGAGATACCATTTTTGATATTTTTAAAATGATAATAAAGCATAGAAATGGTAAAAGAACATAAAGAATATCTGAGAATGTAAAAATAGCAGTAGAGATTAGAAACCCAAACATTGTGGCAACCGCTTTTCCACCTTTGAATTTAGCAAAAATAGGATAACAATGTCCAATCGCTGCAGCAAGACCTGCCCAAATACTTGCCGATTTATGAAAATAGGAAACAATTGCAACTGCTAATACAACTTTTAAAACATCACAAATAATGACCATAAGTCCTGCTTTTTTTCCTAATACACGACCTGTATTTGTACCACCTAAGTTTCCACTTCCATGTTCTCTTACATCTGTTTTATAAAAAACTTTACCAATAACGAGTGCAAAGGGAATCGATCCTAAAAGATAACCAATACCTAAATATAATAAAAAATTCATAATCTTCACCTCATTCTTATTTTATCATTATTATTTTAATTACAAAAGGAAAAGTTATACGAATCATGGTGGCTTGCTAATTCATCTATAATTTGATAATATTAACCTTGCCTTTATAAAAGTCATAATAATATGGTATAGTAAATAATAAATGTGAGGGATCTCTATGACAAAAAAGACATATGATGCAAATAGTATACAAATTCTTGATGGCCTTGATGCTGTTCGAAAACGACCAGGTATGTATATTGGTTCTACGGATGGAAGAGGATTACATCATTTAGTTTGGGAAATTGTTGATAATGCAATTGATGAAGCTTTAAATGGATATGGAAATGCTATTACGATTACCATTGAAGAAAATGGTATTCTTTGCGTAGAAGATGAAGGGCGAGGAATGCCTGTTGGGATGCATGCAAGTGGTGTTTCAACACTACAAGTTATTTTTACTGTCCTTCATGCAGGAGGAAAATTCACAAGTGATGGTGGATATAAAACATCTGGAGGGCTTCATGGAGTAGGAGCTAGTGTTGTGAACGCTTTATGTAAATGGGTAGAAGTTCGTGTATGTAGTGGTGGAAAAATCTATGAGATGGAGTTTCATGATGGGGGAAGTCGTATCGGTCCTTTAAAAGAAGTAGGAAAAACGAACAAAATAGGAAGTAGAGTACGCTTTTTACCTGATGATACGATCTTTTCAACGACTGTATTTTCCTTTTCTACGATTGCAGAAAGAGCAAGAGAGTCCGCATTTTTATTAAAAGGTTTAAAGCTTGTTGTAAGAGATCAACGCAAAGATCAAAAGAAAGAAGAAGTTTATCATTTTGAAAAAGGATTAGAGGCCTTTGTTAGCTATATACATGAAGATAAACAAACTTTTCATCAACCTGTGTCTTTTGAAGGAGAACAAAATGATATTAAAGTAGAGTGTGCTTTTCAATATAGTGATGAGTACCAAGAAAATATGTTTTCCTTTGTTAATATGGTTCGCACCAAAGATGGAGGAACTCATGAAGCTGGAGCAAGAGCCGCTTTTACGAAAGTATTTAATGATTATGCAAGAAGAAATAACCTTTTAAAAGAAAAAGATAAAAACTTTGAAGGTAGCGATGTTCGAGAAGGGCTTACCCTTGTTTTATCCTTAGGAATTCCTGAGTATTTGCTTCAATTTGAAGGACAAACAAAAGGAAAGTTAGGAACAACAGAAGCTAAAAATGTTGTCGAAAGTATCATTAGTGAAAAGCTTACATACTTTTTAGAAGAAAATAAAGATTTAGCGATTGCATTAATTAAAAAAATGGCACGTGCTTCTTTAGCGCGTGAAGCTGCACGAAAAGCAAGAGAAGATGCACGAAAAGGAAAAGTCAAAGGAAAAAGTGAAAAAATTCTTTCTGGGAAACTAGCAAGTGCACAATCGAAAGATGCCCGCAAAAAAGAACTTTATTTAGTCGAGGGAGATTCGGCTGGAGGAAGTGCAAAACAGGGAAGAGATAGTAAATATCAAGCGATTCTTCCTTTGCGTGGAAAAGTTTTAAATACTGAAAAAGCAAGCATTGCTAATATTGAGAAAAATGAAGAGTTGAATACGATTATTCATGCTTTAGGAGCAGGTGTAGGTGCTAACTTTTCATTGGAAGATGTCAATTATCATAAAGTAATTTTAATGACCGATGCAGATGATGATGGAGCACATATTCAAGTCTTGTTGTTGACCTTCTTTTATCGCTATATGCGTGATTTAATTAAGGCTGGTATGGTATATATAGCATTACCACCTCTTTATAAGATCAGCAAAGGAAAAGAAGTTGTATATGCTTGGAGTGATGAAGAGCTATACGAGTTGAAGAAGAAATTTTCAAAAGGGTATACTTTGCAACGTTATAAGGGATTAGGTGAAATGAATGCCGATCAGCTATGGGATACTACTATGTGTCCAGAAACAAGAACACTTATTCAGGTAAGTATTGATGATGCAGCTTTAGCTGAAAAAAGAGTATCGGTACTTATGGGAGATAAAGCAGATGTCCGTCGTCATTGGATTGAAGAAAACGTATCATTTACATTAGAAGATCATTACATGGAAGAGGTAAAAGCATCATGAAAAAACAAGTAGAAGCTCATCAACAAATTATTGTTTCTCCTTTAGAAGAAATTATGGGAGAAAGATTTGGACGTTATTCTAAATATATTATTCAAGATCGAGCTCTTCCTGATGCTCGTGATGGATTAAAGCCTGTACAACGTCGTATTTTGTATACGATGTATATGGATGGGAATACACCTGATAAACCTTATCGAAAATCAGTAAAAAGTGTCGGGTTAGTTATCGGGAACTATCATCCACATGGAGATAGCTCGGTTTATGATGCTATGGTGCGAATGTCACAAAATTGGAAAGCACGTGAACCTCAAATTGATATGCATGGAAATAATGGATCGATGGATGATGATCCAGCTGCAGCTATGCGTTATACAGAAGCAAGATTAGCACCGATTGCGATGAAATTATTAAACGATATTGAAAAAGATACGGTAAATTTTTCTCCTAATTTTGATGATACAGATACCGAACCTACTGTGTTACCAGCCCGTTATCCTAACTTACTTGTGAATGGGATTAGTGGTATTGCCGCAGGATATGCAACCAATATCCCTCCACATAATTTAAGCGAAGTCATCGATGCAACAATTTATCGTATTGAACATAAGCAATGCAGTGTTGAAGATGTGATGACATATATACAAGGTCCTGACTTTCCAACAGGTGGTATCGTTCAAGGAAAAGAAGGGATTAAAGAAGCTTACCATACAGGAAAAGGAAAAATCATGATTCGCAGTAAAGTGGAAATCGTACAAACAAAAACGAATCAACAATTGCTTGTACATGAAATTCCTTATGAAGTTGTAAAAGCGAATATGGTAAAGAAAATAGATGATATTCGTTTGAATAAAAAAATAGATGGAATTATGGATGTGCGTGATGAATCCGATCGAAATGGTTTGCGTATTGTTATTGATATTAAAAAAGATGCAGATCCACATTTAATTTTAAAATATTTATATAAAA
>CAMWMY010000152.1 GCA_947175465.1 uncultured Erysipelotrichaceae bacterium
TTATAATATGCTACTTTGGTATAATTATAATATTTTCTTTGGGATTGGGATACTCTCAGAGCAGTGATAAAACATCTTTTGATACGATAAATATTATTTCATTGTCGAATTTACAAACAGACGAAATGACTAAATATAATTTTGAAGAATACATAGTATTATTTGAAAATTCAGAATACATGATTATTTCTCCTTATATAATGGAAGAAGATGATAATGGTAACAAAAATGCCACACTATTTACTAGTTTTCAAATTAAAATCAAATATGAAAATATACCTAAAATAAATAAGAATATAAAAAATATTACAATCAACTCAAATGCAAATGATTTGGAAAATTATAAAATCATAAACAGCTAAAAAGAAAGAGCCTTACACAATGCAATTAACTCATGTGTAAGGCTCTTATCTATTTAAAATATAATGTTAAATATTAAAACTAATAATCTATAATTACTCTGTCAAACATATACTATCTAACTAGCATTGTGCCCAACAAAAATTATGTTTTTATTCATAATTTTGTTCCAATAACAGTTCTAGTTCACATCTAAAACTCTCTTGGGATTCCAGGACAGAGCCATCTTTTAAGTGATCAAAAAACGTTGGATAATCTTTTGGTGACAAAAAATGGAAAATATAATGTTCTTTCTCTTTATTATTTTTTAGCCTGTCATTTAATAAAGAAAAATGATTTACTGCTTGTCTGTATTTAGCTTTATTTTCCTGACTATCATCCTTGTCTTCCTTTATTTCTATAACAAGAAAATATTTTTCATTATTTTTCTCTACCAATATAAAGAAATCCGGATTAAACTGCTTATGCTTATATTTTCTAGATTTACCAGAACCTATTTTAACCGTATATTCAATTTCATAAAAATTTCTATCTCTTGACTTTATCCACTTAGAAATCAAATCGGCATTATCTTTTTTGCAAAGCATTTTTACAAATTCTCGTTCTGGTCTAGAAGAAGTAATAACACATGTTACTGGGGTTTTAAATAAACAATAATCAATGCTATCAAATACCGCTGATCGTGGTAAAGTATCGTCATATAAGATATCATTAATTATTTCTTTTTGTTCATCATCTAACACTTCTGATTCCCAGTTGTTTGTAATAAAGATGCTCTTATCTTGTCTGAGCATACTAACACTTGTTGATTGCTTTGTAAGCTCCTTAGTACTGATAGTAAAGGTATCTTTCTCAATAATTTTAGAAACAATGCTTTTGCTATTTTTTCTTAAAAGGGGTGTAAAGGCACTAAGAATTTTATTTCTATTTGACTCTATTATTTCTTCGCCTTTATTTCCTCTTTTTTGCATAGATAACCTTATTATTTTTTCAATAACATCTCTAGGCGGCAAATTATTTTTTGTATATTCGGTTTCTCCTAATTTTAGTGTTTTCCCTTCCCATTCTCTTATTTCGAACTCTTCATACAATTTGTCAATAACTTCCTCAATGGTATATGTAATATTTCTAATTGCATAATTCTTTTCAGAAGAATTTCCACCATTTATTGACTCGTATGTTGTTCCTTTTTCAACAACGATAGATTGGGATTCTAATACAATACCTTCTTTTAAGAGTCTTGAAAAGTCAACCACTTTACTTTCACTTTTCTTTTCAACTTCATTTTTCTGGGTGTCATAATTAATGTTTTTCACATCAAAATTGTATTTTCCTCTTTCCCCATCTTTAATAATAACACTATTTACTCTAGCTTCTATTTCAAGTACTTCATCGACTAATTTCTTGATTCTTGAACTCCAAGAAGAGTGGTTAAATACGGTTACTTTTGATTGTGGAATTTTATACTCGTCTGGGACTCTTAATCCTCTTCCTAAAACCTGAGAAATAAGCAATTTAGAATTAAAAGCTCTGTCTACCCAAGGCACGATTTGAAAAACATTTTTTACATCCCAACCTTCAGTAAGCATAGATACAGAAATAATCCATTCTACTGGATTTTCTTTATCATCTACATACTTTAATTTCATAATATTCGATTTATGTTTAGAAGAGGATGTAACTATTAAGACCATTGATTCAGCAGATTTTTTATTAATTTTCTGTGTATTAACAAGAAAATTAATAAAATCTTCATAAAGATTTTTAGCATTCCCAATATCTTTTGTTACAATTATACTGAGTGGCTTTACTAAAGGATATGTGGATTTGTTGTCTAAATGATTTCTGTAG
This sequence comes from uncultured Erysipelotrichaceae bacterium, assembly GCA_947175465.1. GTDB lineage: Bacteria > Bacillota_I > Bacilli_A > Erysipelotrichales > Erysipelotrichaceae > CAMWMY01. The sequence goes on from CAMWMY010000152.1 coordinate 2,212, forward strand.
ATTTTTTGAAAACGTTCATTATCGGTACGACTTTCATCTTCCTTAACATAATCTACATTTTTGACAATCATATCTTCAATGGCCTGTTTTAATGAATATCTATAGATAACATCACCAAAATACTCGTCATCAATATATGCAGTTCCTGTAAATCCAAGCATATACTGAAAACCATATTTATCATCCAACAAAAATAATTTCCACTTCTTTATAGCTTTTGAAGATTCGCTATTGTCAGTTGTCTTATTAAAAATGTGGTGCGCTTCATCATTTAAAACTAAAGTATTACTTCCTGTTCCTAAAAAACTATCATTAATTGATGATCCTGTAGTCTCATATACAGCATGAATGTTTTCTACGCACAAATCTCCAACTTTTATTGTTTGATCAGCAGAAATAATGCTTGGGTTTTTAATGACTGCTGTATCTGGTATTAGTTTTTTTAGATTCTCATCGCTGCTAAGTAAAATAAACTTTTCCTTTAAACCCGCTTCTATAGTTAAAGAAGGACATAAAACAAGAATTCTTTCAACCAAGCCAATACCTAAAGCAATTTGTGCTATACCATATATAACATAGGACTTTCCAGTTCCAGTAGCTAAATCAATATCTGCATAAAGCTTGTCTTTAATTTGCAATTGTTTTAAAAAGTCTTCAAAACTTGAGTATTTGTCCTTTAAACAAATATTGTTATCATAGTTTTCTTTAGCTAATTGTGATAAATCATTATATTTTCCAGAGGCTAAATAAATAATTGCATTTATTATTGCCTCTTTTTGATATGTTCTGTTACCACATAATCTATCAATAAATGGTTCCCACTCTTTAATATTTAATTTTGATGTATCATAAACACGACTTACATTAAGTACGAGTTCTGATTGATTAAATGTTTTTGTTTCTTTCAATAATAACGCCTCATTTCAAATCGTAACATTCTGTGAAATCGTTTCCGAAAATGTCTGTATATACTAACATAATTTTATCTCCAACTTCATTGCGATTTATTTCTAAAAATAATTGATTGTCTTCAACTGTTAAATCATCAAAGAAAAATACATCTGTCATAACAAAGTCTCTTCCGTTATATTTTGCATCAATAAATATAGCAGAGAGCAACTCAAAATCATTCATTTGCTTTTCTTCTATTGATTTTGATGAACGTGGTTCTTCAGATTTAAAATCAATTATACTAATTCTAATTTTTGAATCATCAAATCTTAATGAACTGTTAACGGAAGGGGTTCTATTGAATGAAAAGCCGATAGAATCATCTAACGCATTAACAACTGATTTAGATTTTGGTTGCCTAAATTTTTTGAAATCTGTTTGATGTATTTCTTTGATGATATTGTATGGAATTTTTAAGAAATAGTACCTTATATCATCTAGTTCTTCATAATCAGTTATAAAATCATTCCTTAATGATGGAGAAACAATATAAACTCTACCACCTCGAATTCTGTTTCTCACCTTATCGTGTACATCATCTAAGAATAACTCATCAATGTTCGAATGAGGATATTTTTTATAATCAAAAATTATTACAGGATCATCATTAACCCTTTTTTTGTTTGTTTGTTTTTGCTTTTT
>CAMWMY010000153.1 GCA_947175465.1 uncultured Erysipelotrichaceae bacterium
ATTAAAAAAAAAAATTGTAAGTAAAAGAAAGAACTTTTTAAACATACAAAAAAAGCTATAATCTTATAGTTTCGAACTACAAAATTATAGCTGTAAAATATATACCTTTTTTATCTTTTATAATGGTTTTCTCAAATTTATGAATCACTTGTAATAATTTTACCTGCTGTATTTTTCCCATGTTCATAAAGCTCTGATACAGTCACTAACTGATATCCTCTTTCTATCAACTCTGGAATCAAAATAATACTTGCTTCTGCTGTAGAAGCATATAAATCGTGCATTAAAATAATTGATCCATCTTCTACTTCATTCAATACTTTTTTCACAATCGACTCTACATTTTTCGTTCGCCAATCTTCCGTATCAATGGTCCATGCGACAAGCTTCTTTCCTTTTGCAGCCTGCATCACTTGTTCATTTTTTGAGCCATAAGGTGGACGAATTGTATCTGGATATTTTTTTGTAATTTCATAAATCGATTCTTGTGTATGTTCAATTTCTTCCTCAATATTTTCTTTTGATAATGTTGTTAATTGTTTATGTGAAAATGTATGATTTCCAATCTCATTTCCTTCTAAAATCATACGTTGCAGTAATTCTGGAGCCGTAGCTGCACGTGAACCTAAAATAAAGAAAGTCGCACTTGCATTATGTTCTTTTAAAGCATCCAAAATAGCTGCTGTATATTTAGGTGTAGGTCCATCATCATAGGTTAAAGCGATCATTGGCTTATTAGGATCAATATTTTTTACAGGCTCATTAAGCACTTGATCATATGGAACAAATGTTTTTTCTTCTTCTTTTTCTAATGCTGTATATGCTTGTATATCATCATAGGCGATTTCTAAGGTTGCTTCTTTATCAAACAATGTTTTTTCTTCAAAATAAAAAACGAGAGCCTCTTTTTTTAATACAAAAGAATCGTAATTGGATAAAATTGGAGAACTTGCGATATGGAATTGATTTGTATTCGTTTCTTCTGGAAAATAACGTTGAAAATAAGCTCTTGTTTTTGCAGATAATACTTCCAAAGCCTCTTTATCATAAATATCATAGAGTTCGATAAATTTTCCTTTTTTGGTGTCATAGCAAAGTGTTTCAATATATTCTTTTTGCTGATAAAGACACTCATAAATATCGAATTTAATAGAAATATAACGATCATCTTTTAAATAAGACTCATATGCAATATTTAATTCCGCTTTATCTTGTTCTTTATAGTGAACAACTTTTGCTAAAAAAGTATTTTCATATTGCGAAATTCTTTTTTCAATTTCTTCATCTAGCGCTTCTATATCCATTTTGGGATAATTTAGTGTTACAACATAATGATCTTCATAAGTAATTTCCGTTTTATGCTCTCCAACTTCACGATTTTTACTATTTTTTTCATGAATATTTGAATGAGTACAAGCTGTTAAAAGAGCTAAGCTAAGAAAGACATACATTATCTTTTTTTTCATTTTTATAACTCACCTACTCCCTACAGTATATTATCGGTATACAGGAAATCATACGTATTCACATAAAAAAATTGTAATTCTTAGCAATTCGGTATATCATAATACTTGAATGAATGAAGGTGAAAAAATGAAAAATAAAGAAAAAATTATAAATATTGCAGTGATTGCCCACGTAGATGCTGGAAAATCTACTTTGGTCGATGCTTTTTTAAGACAAAGTGATGTCTTTCGTTCAAATGAAAAAGTCGTTGATTGTGTAATGGACAGCAATGATCAAGAACGTGAACGAGGTATTACTATTTATTCTAAAAACTGTTCTGTTATTCATGAAGGTGTAAAAATTAACATCGTTGATACTCCAGGACATGCCGACTTCTCAAGTGAAGTTGAGCGTATTATGAAAACAGTAGATACTGTTTTATTGCTTGTTGACTCTAGTGAAGGACCTATGCCTCAAACACGCTTTGTTTTAAGCAAAGCTTTAGAGTATGGGCTTCGCCCTATTCTTGTTATCAATAAAATTGATAAAAAAGATCAAAGAGCACAAGAAGTTGTTGATGAAGTATATGATTTATTTTTAGATTTACATGCTAATGATGAACAATTAGACTTCCCAATTTTATATGGGATTGCAAAACAAGGGATTATTCAATATGATATGGAAACAAAAAGTGATTCTATTGAACCTTTATTTAAAACCATTCTTAAACATTGTGAAGTATATCCTGATTATGATGAAGAACCTTTACAAATGCAAATTTGTGCCCTTGCATACGATGAGTATATCGGGCGTTTAGGAATTGGGCGTATTTATAAAGGAACTTTAAAACCACAAACGCAAATTGTTGTTTGTGATGAACAAGGAAAACAAAGAAATAATCAAATATCACAAGTATTTGTATATCAAGGATTAAAACGTGTTCCTGTAGAAGAAGCGCGTTGTGGAGATATTGTCGTTGTTGCAGGAATTAGCGATATATCCATTGGAGAAACAATTTGTGATAAACAACACATCCTCCCTCTTCCTAGCATTGCGATTGAAGAACCTACACTTAGTATGAACTTTATTGTAAATAAATCTCCTTTTGCAGGAAAAAGTGGTAAATATGTTACTTCAAGAAATATCAAAGAAAGATTAGAAAAAGAATTAGAAGTTAATGTAGGTTTAAAAGTAGAAGATACAGATAGTGGTGATGTTTTCAAAGTAAGTGGACGTGGAGAACTTCATATTTCAGTTCTTCTTGAAAATATGCGTCGTGAAGGCTATGAAGTGGCTGTAAGTAAACCTGAAGTAATCCTTCATCGTGATGAACAAGGACAATTAGTAGAACCAATTGAAGAAGTTATCGCTCTTGTTCCTGAAGAATATAGTGGTTCTGTTATTAACAAATTAAATTTACGTAAAGGAACTATGATCGATATGATGGAAGAGAATGGATATGTGAAAATTACATATACTGCTCCAACCCGTGGTTTACTTGGATATCGTAGTGAATTCATTAATGATACTCGAGGAGAAGGTACGCTTGTAAGAAGAGTACAAGGATATGAACCTTATAAAGGAGAAATTACACAACGTAGCAATGGAGCACTAATTTCTACAGAAACAGGAAGTGCTATGACTTATGCTTTATGGAATATTCAAGAGCGTGGAATTCTTTTTATTGAGCCTCAAACAGAAGTTTATGAAGGTATGATTATTGGAATGTCTGCTCGTAATATGGATATGGATGTAAATCCTCTAAAAAATAAAAAATTAACTTCTATACGTTCAAGCGGTAGTGATGAAGCTATGCGTTTAACGCCTGCTAAAATATTAACTTTAGAAGAAGCTCTTGAATTCATTAATGATGATGAGCTTGTCGAAATTACACCAGATACTATTCGCTTACGTAAAAAAGGGTTAAAACCTCACGAAAGAAGACAATATCAACGTGATAAAATGGCATAAAACCTTAGTTAGCGACATATATTACAAAGAATAGTTTATTGCATTCATAAATTTAAGTAAAAAAAAGGTTGCAATCTATTCGATATTCAGTATAATAAGATATATCATATAAAACTTTGAACAGAAGTAGTATTTTTGAAAATCATTTTACAGAGAGTTATCGTTTGGTGGAAGATAATAAATGAAGTAGAAAAGAACGTGTCTGGGAGTTGAACTATCGAAATCAATAGATGAGGTAGTGTCCGTATACCTGACGTTATCAGGAAGAGCGCTAATAGAAGAAAATTCTATTAGAAATAAGGTGGTACCGCGATGATGTCGTCCTTGTATTTTATATACAAGGACTTTTTTTATTAAGGAGGGTGAATATGTTATAC
>CAMWMY010000154.1 GCA_947175465.1 uncultured Erysipelotrichaceae bacterium
TCCTTCTTTCTTTTATCATTCTCTTATTGATATCTTGTTTCTATTGTTATCTAAAGAATCAAGATATTAGTTCCATAACAATTTCTTTCTTTAATTATTATGAATTTGCTTAATTTTACTTAATATCTTCTTTTTTAGCTAAATTTTCGATATAATGAAACTAAATAGGATGGAGGTATAATTATGAAAATAACAGCTAAACAAATTGCTGAAAAATTAGGTATTTCAGCTGCTGCTGTTTCTATGGCATTGAATAATAAACCAGGGGTAAGTATTGAAATGCGTCACAAAATACTTGATGTTGCTAAAGAATTAGGATATGACTTTTCTAAAATTCATTCCAAAAAACATAAATCTAATACTATCGCATTTATCTTTTTTCATAAAAATTTTGTTTTTGATACCCCTTTTTTTACAGAATTAGCTACTAGCGTAGAAGCGACCATTAAAGCAAGTGGTTATCAACTATACGTTCATCATATTCACGATTTAGATAATATCGAAAAAGAAGTGCAATCTCTTCAAACTTATCATTATGAAGGTATTATTCTTTTAGGAACAACAATCACAAGAAATGAATTTTCTCCATTTGAAAAATTAAAAATTCCTATTGTTTTATTAGATTCCTATTTCCCTAATTTACAAGTAGATTGTGTTACTATCAACAATGTAGATAGTGCAGAAACAGCAACGGATTACCTCATTAAAAAGCATCGAAAACAACCTGGTTATTTACATGCGACTTATGAGATTGTCAATTTTAAGGAACGATCGCTAGGCTTCTTTAATGCTGTAAGAAAGAATTCTTTGCCTCCTTCACAATCTATTGTTCATCAACTTTCTCCATCTTTAGATGGAGCTTATGCTGATATGATTGAGATTTTAAACCGCAATGAACCTCTTGCCTCATGTTATTTTGCTGATAATGATGAAATTGCTATTGGAGCCATGAAGGCATTTAAAGAAAAAGGCTATCGAATCCCTGAAGATATTGCAATTATTGGATTTGATAATATTCCTTATTCTACCTATGTAGAGCCTCCATTAACAACCATTGATGTTCCAAAAGCTTCTATGGGAACGCTAGCAGCTCAACGCCTAATTGCAGTTATTGAAGAGCCAAATTCTGCTCCTATCAAAATTGAAATGAATACAACTTTAATTCTTCGTCATTCTGTATGATATAAAGATGGGTTCAAGGGATCACCTTGAACCTATTTTTTTCAAAGCTTTTTTCCCTTTAAACTCTTGTAAGCCACTACGTGTAGAACCAAATCCCATAATTAAACCGACAGTAAGAGAAGCTATAAATGCAACAGCACAAGCGATACATGCATTGATAAAATTTGATCCTGGACCTCCTGCATACTGTAATACAGTTAAGAAGTTACCAGTACCTAATATATAAACAGCTACTCCAAGTAAACCTCCCACAAGTCCTCCTATAAAACCACCGGTAATTTGTGTAAGCATAGCCTTTTTGTTACGCAACAAAATACCAAATAAAGTAGGTTCAGAAATACCACCGACAATTAAAGTAACGACATTAGCTCCAGCCATCTGTTTTTCTTCATTTTTGGCACGGAGAAAATAAGCAACAACCATTCCCATTAAAGCGTAATTTGCAATATTACCAGCAGCTAAAACAATAGGATCCATCCCCAGTGTTGCAATATTGATTTTTGCAATCGAAATAAATGCAACATGCATACCGGTAGCTACTAAGAAAGGCCAAAAAGCAGCAATTAAAGCAATGGTTAACGGGCCAGCTACGTTGTATAAGGTTTCAAAAGATCCTGCTAATAATATCCCAATAGAATTACCTAAAGGTGCTAAAACACAAAACATCAAAGGGATCATAACAATAATTGTAAAGAAGGGTACACCAATAACTTTAATAGAATCAGGCATAACTTTTATAAAAAATTGATATATATATTTCATTAACCAAGCAACTAATAAGATAGGTATTAAACTTTGTGCATAATTATTTAGTGGCATCGGAAATAAACCATAAATATGAAATGGTTCCCCTGCAGATACAATCTTTAGTATATTAGGATCAATTAACAAAGCTCCCATCAGTAAAGTTAGAGGTATACTCGTATTTAATTTTTTAGCAGCAGACCACGCAACAAATATAGGTAAGAAATAAAAACCAGATTCTCCTACTATATAAAGTATTTGCATCAACTGTGCTTCTTTGGGTATCAAGTTTAATAAATCAGGTCCAAGAAGTGCATAAAACATTTTACAAAACCCTACTCCCGTCATAATAGGAATAATAGGTGCAAGAGAACCAGAAACATAATCTAAAATTTTACTTGGAATTTGTTTTATATTAAATTTTTCTTTATCTAAATTTTCTTCAATAGCCTCTGCAGTTCCAATACCTGCAATAGCACAAAATTCAGAATAAACTTGTGATACATGTTGACCTATAATAACTTGAAATTGATCACCAGAAAATTGTGCTCCAATAGCGCCTTTTAACTCCTTAATAGCATCTATATTTACTTTGGATCTGTCTTTTACATTTAATCGTAATCTTGTCATACAATGTAATGCACCAGTTATATTGTCTTTTCCACCAACATTTTCTAAAATCTGATTACAAAATTCAGTATACTTTGCCATACTCTTTTCTTCCTTTCCTTTTTTTATCCTGTATTAGCCAAAAGAAAAACCTGATACATTGGCAAAACTATAACAACGTTATGTTTTGCCAGAATGCATCAGGTAAAGCCCTTTTTACGGTTACAATCCATCTCTTGCACAAAGGCGATTAATATGAATCATTAGATATAACAATTCTTCTTTACTAGGATCTATATCTAATTCCATTTTAATATATTTTTTTATTTTCTCAATGGCACCCTGTATTTCAGGATAATTGTCATAAACTTGCTCATACATCTTTACATTGTCAGAAAATGTTTCATTCAATGTATGTGAACGTTTCAATAAAAATTTAAGATGTGTAACAAATCTTGCATAATTAAAATCATTTCGATTAATGATGATATTCATTTCACTTTCAATCATATCTGTAATATCTTCAACAAAGTGTTCCTTATCATCTTTCTCTTGTGATTGTTTAGTCATATGCATAGCATTAATAAAATGCAATGCTAAATTTTCTGCCTCACTACAAGGCAAACGAATCGAAAGCTTTTTATCGATATGTTGTACTACCCATTTTCCTAACAACATTTCTTTTTCATACAAATGTCGGATTTCATTAGCCATAGGGTTACTTATCATAAGCCCCTTTTTAGCATTTTGAATAGCAAAATTTATATGATCACATAGTGAAAACCAAAATGTCGCATTGAACTCTATTCCCAAATAAGCACTTCCCTTAGCAACAATCTCTGTTGTAACTTCCATAATATCTTCAGGAATTTCATTCAATAAAGCAATATAATGTGAATCCAAATTGTAATAGGTTCGATCTATTTGCGCTAATTCTATCTCATATGGAGCTTTGTGAAAACCAATCCCTTTTCCAAAAGCTATGACCTCATGATTGTTATCATCTAAGCAAACTGCTACATTGTTATTAATGTTTCGAATAACCCTCATTGTCTCCATCCCCAATACTTGTAAATTTCTAATTTTGATTTCACATCTCTATCATAATCAATTTTGTAAGCGTTGTCAACAAGAAATTTAAGTGAATTTAACTTAATTTTTATATTAATTTTATATAAATTAATTAAATTAAGTGTTTTGAACTTAATTTAATTGAAAAATTGCAATTGAAATGACTTTTTTCATCTAT
>CAMWMY010000155.1 GCA_947175465.1 uncultured Erysipelotrichaceae bacterium
ATAATGAAAAGACTTATAAATATAAAGTTTTCCCCTCAAATAATAGTTAGTTATTGAAATGGAATTTTATAATTTTAGTGATTGAGATAATTAATGAAATTTTAACTTTTAATTAAAATTATATAATATTTAAAAACACATAGGAGATAAGTAATATGAATAGTGTCATTAAACCTTTTTTGGAAAACCATATAAGTTCATACGATTTAAAATGTAAAGAAGATGCCGCATTTGAACATTTTTTTAATTTTTTAACTGTGAGAAACTATACTTCAAGGCATTTTGATCCATCAGATATTGGCTTGGGAAAAGGTGAAGTGGGTATTGATGGGTTAGCTGTAATTGTTAATGATATATTAATTACTGAATTTACTCAAATAGAAGAATACTTTAAGAGCGAGAGCGATATTTCAGTTTCGTTTGTTTTTGTTCAATCTAAAACTTCTGAGTCTTTTGACTGTGGTGAAATGAATCAATTTTTTACCGCCGTGCATGATTTTGTTACTGACGGTAATATAAAAATGAATCCAAAAGCCACAGAGCTTCATAAAATTTGTAAATTTATCTCACACAATCCAATTAAGTTATCTAAAAATCCCGATTGTCATCTTTTTTATTCATTTACAGGGAAAATAAATGAAAATTCGACTCGAGATGCTATGATTAAACAGCATATAGAGAGCTTGAAACAGACAGCGCTTTTTGATGAAATTACATTTAGTTTGTATGACTCTGATAAGATGGTTTCTGCATGTAGAGCAATTAAAAGTAATATTAAAAAAACAATTGAAATGGTTGATTGTGCGGTTATCCCAAAGATACAAAGTATTAAAGAGGCTTATATAGGTATTATAAAATGTGTAGATTTTGTTAATTTAATCACTAATGAAGATGGAGCAATAATTTCTAATTTGTTTGAAGATAATGTACGATATTTTCAAGGACACAATACGATTAATGCAGAAATACAGACAACATTGAGAAATAATGAAAAACAAGAGGAATTTTCAATTTTAAATAATGGTGTTACTATAGTCGCAAAAGAAATGAGGAGAACGGGCAATAGTATAACTCTATCTGGTTTTCAAATTATTAATGGATGTCAAACAAGTTTTGTTCTATATGAAAACAGGAATAAACTGTCTGATAATGCATTTATTGTTGCTAAAATCATTTCTACAGTGGATAAAAATCTGACGGATTCGATTGTTAAAACTACTAATCGACAAACGCCAGTATTAAATGAGGCATTTGAAACATTAAGAGATTTTCACAAAAATTTGGAAATAGTTTATGGCTCATATGAACAGGCTAATAGATTGTATTATGAAAGAAGGTCTAAGCAATATGATTCTGAAGATATTAATAAAAATAGAATTATTTCTTTTCCATTTCAAACGGCTTCATATGTAGCAGTATTTTTAGAAGAACCGCAAAGTACGCATAGGTACTATGGCGAACTATTAAAATCATATTCCAAAAAAATATATAACGATGGCGATGTTCTAGAACAATATTGTATGGCTTCTATGTATGTCTACACAGTAGAAGATTATATTAGGCATAACCCCCAATATTCAAATTATAAAAAATATCGTTTTCATATTGCGTTAATGTTACGATATATGGCAGATAATAAAGTATTACCGTTGCCAAATAGTAGGGATATGAAAAAATATTGTGATAATCTTTTTAAGAAGATTACAGACAAGTTATGGGTAAATTTAAGTATTCAATCGTCATTTAAAATAATTGACGAAATTGTAATGAGTGGTAAAGTAGTTTCAAAAGACGGAAATGATATAGCTCGAACACGTGAGTTTACACAACTTATTTTAGAAAAAATAGGTGTAAAAACTAGTGTAAATATTTCCAAAAAATTGGCTACTCAATTACCAGAGTTGCAAAAAGGATTAAGGGTAAAGTGTAAAATTCAAAATTGGAACAACTCTTTTGTGTATGTTGAATTAATAGGCTATAAAGAGATTGGTTCTATTCATATTAGAAGAGTAACAGGCAAATATATAACATCACTTGATGATGTTTTACAAGAGGGACAAGAAGTGGAAGCAACAATAATAGAAGATGCTCCACATCCTATATTTGGCTATGCGCTTTCTTTAATATAATTTTTAAAGGGCATTCGTGTAATGCCTTTTGTTGACCAGTTTATAAAAATTAGCGTAAAATTTATCTGCCAATAAAAATGAAAAGGAGATAAATTTTATGAACAAAAGAATTGGTAAACAAGAAAAACAAAAGTTGGTTGAAAGGTATCTTTGCGGTGAAACCGTAGAGAATATGAGTAAAGAAGCGGGCGTTTCAAGGAGTTCTGTTTACAGTTGGATTAAAAGCTATCGCTCAGGTGTTCAATCTAACCCGATAAACTTGAAAGAACACAAAACGCTCAAACGCATGTTGGAAAGGCAGAAATTGATAGTGTACATATTGCAGAGTGCGCCGTGCAAAGTTAATGACCCGCTTAGGCAACGTTTGGAAGCAATTAAATTTATGTCCGGCAAATACAATGTAAACACGTTATGTCAGGCGTTTGAAGTGCCAAAGGGAACTTATTACAATTATTTGCTTCGTAGCAAAGGCGAAAACTCGCAAGCTGCAAAACATAGGGCAGAACTTAAACCCGTGATTGAAGAAATATACAACAACAGCAATCAAAACTTTGGGGCCGGTAAGGTTACAGCTATTTTACGCGACAGAGGCTATAAAGTTTCCGAAAGGCTTGTTGCCGATATTATGCACACTAACGGTTGGTTCAGTTTGCGGTCAAATGCCAAGGCACTTTATAAATTAAGCCAAAAGCGTAAAGAAAACGTTCTTAAACAGAACTTTACTGCGTCAAAACCTAATGAGGTTTGGGTTAGTGACGTAACCTATTTTACATATAATCAAAGGACGCTCTTTATTTGTGTTATTATCGACTTATATTCTAGAAAAGTAGTGGGGTGTCACGTTTCAAAAAAGAACAGTACCCAATTGACGAAGGCAACTTTCAAGTCGGCTTATTTCAGCCGCCAACCTGAAGAAGGGCTTATATTTCATTCTGATAACGGGAGTAACTATATTTCGCAATCCTTCGGTTCATACTTGAAAAAATTAGGAACAAAGCAGTCGTTTTCAAGAAGCGGGAGACCTCACGATAATGCGGTGAGTGAATCATTCTTTAAAACTATGAAAGCCGAGGAGTTATACCGTTATAACTATAAGTCCGAAAGGGAAGTGATAAAGTCGATTCACGACTATATGATTTATTATAATGAAGAACGTCCGCATACTTACCTGGGCTATTTAACTCCAAATAAATATGAAAAATTATATGGAGAAAAAGGGAGGAATTTGGAATAACACGGTTCGAAAAGTGTAATTTTTATCTTTTTAATTAAGACTTTCAGCTTTTTTAATAAAATCAGTCCAAAAAGAAAATAAGCCGATTTAAGCTAAATTTCGCTTAAATCGGCTTAAAAACAGCCAAAAATCAATAAAAAATAAAGAAATACTGTTTGCAATTTGAACGTTGATGGTTCGAATTACAAACAGTATTCATTTGGTGACCCGTACGGGAATCGAACCCATGTTACCACCGTGAAAGGGTGATGTCTTAACCGCTTGACCAACGGGCCGGTCAATATTTCAATGCGGAATAACCGCATTGAGGTTACGAAACGTAACCGATTTATAAATTACGCTGAAAGCGGAATTATCTTTGGTAGCGACGGGTGGATTCGAACCGCCGACCTGCCGGGTATGAACCGGCCGC
>CAMWMY010000156.1 GCA_947175465.1 uncultured Erysipelotrichaceae bacterium
ATTTTATATTATTAATATTTTTTTATTTCTAATATTATTTTATAAATTATCTATAATGGATAAAAATAATTAGCTCATAACTCCCATTATTTATGTTTTTTTAAGAGTATGTTATACTTATTTTATTAAATCAGGAGGAAAAGATATGTTTTCAACATCAAATACACACTTTTTAAATAATCGTCAAAGATTATGGCGAGGAATTATTTTTGGAAGCTTAACAGCTATTCTTTGTGCTATCCTTTTGACATGGATTACGCTCATGACCCACACGAAATTTTCAATTCTTTATTTATTAGTTGGTGTCATCATCGCTTATAGTATACGTTTCTTTGGAAAAGGTGTTACCATACAGTTTTCTATTCTAGGTGGGATTCTAACTTTCTTGAGTATTTTATTAACTGAAATTTTTATTATGCATGGCTTTTCTATTCTTTTATACCCAAGTGCTTATATATCTGCAATTATGAATGTTATCTCTTCTATTGTTAGTGGACCTTCTTCCTTTATCTTACTTTTTTTTCAAATTGTTGCAATTTCTATAGGATTCAAAGAATCTAGAGTATCTTAACAAAAAAAGAGAGATTTAAAATGAACCTCATTATTTGGGCATCCAATAAAGGCGGTTCATTTTTATTATGACAAAGCTTTCAAAAATGAATTATATAGCAAACAAAAGTAAGTGTATCTATTATGAAGCAAAAAATAAATTTAATAACTATGCTAACCTATATAACCTTATCTTTCACTCAAATCAAGATGTAATACCAAATACAAGAAATCATTAAATACTAAAAAAGGATTAACTCCTGGTCAATACAGAAATCAATCCTTATTCACTGCTTTTATAAGTGACCTTCAAATTAGATTCACTTCAAATGCTTTTTATAATAATGGGTTTATTATTTCATCAATTATTTGTTTTAATGTTTCACAACTATGATCAAATTTTCCTTGATCAACATCGTTCAATTTTAATTTTACAACTTCTTTAACACCTTCTCTTGTAACAAGGGCTGGTGTTCCGATATATAAGCCTTCTTGGCCATACTCATTATTTTGATAAGCTGAAACTGGTAAAATTACATGTTCATCATCTAAAATAGCATGAATTAAACGATTTAAAGAAACCCCTATTCCATAATATGTGGAGTTTTTACGGTTAATGATTTCATAAGCCGCTTGTTGTACTTGATAATAAATATCATGTAAATCTGATAAGTCTTTCCCTTTTTCTTCTAATAACTCTAATAAACTTTTACAACCTATGTAAGCATGTGTCCATGGTACAAAACTAGAGTCTCCATGCTCACCTAAAATATAGGCATGAACATTTTTTGATGAAACATTTAAATATTCACTTATCAAATAACGTAATCTTGCAGTATCTAGCATCGTTCCTGTTCCAATAACACGATGTTTTGGTAAACCAGATACTTTTTGCGCAACATAAGTCATCAAGTCAATTGGATTAGATGCAATTACTAAAATTCCATCAAATCCAGATTTCATAATACTTTCCGTACAACTTTTGATAATTTTAGTATCTGTTGCTGTTAAATCTAAACGTGTTTCTCCTGGCTTTTGAATAGCTCCTGCTGTAATTACAACAATATCAGCATCTTTACATTCTTCATATCCACCAGCTTTGATAGACATCCCCTTTTTTACATATGGCAACCCATGATTTAAATCCATTGCTTCCCCTACTGCTTTTTCTTGATTAAGGTCAATCAAAGCAAGTTCATCGATCCCTCCGGAATTGACAATAGAATAAGCCATACTCATTCCTACAAGACCTGTTCCTACTAACACTACTTTTCTTTTTTCGTACATACTAGAAACCTCCTTTACTTATATAGTATACCACAAATAAGTATTTTTTACATTTTAATTTACTTCTTAAAAATCATGTGTTTCAGGATCATGACTTGTTCTTTTTCCTGCATGCATATTACTTAAAACTTCCATATCTTCTGGCTCTAATATAAAATCAAAAATATCTATATTTTCAAAAATGCGCTCTCTATGTGTCGATTTTGGTATCACACAAATAGCATCTTGTACATTCCAACGTAAAAGAATTTGCGCTGGTGTTTTTTTATATTTTTTAGCTATTTCTACAATAGATGGCTGATAGAAATTTCCTCTACTTAAAGGTGCCCAAGCTTGTATTTGTATATGATGTTGTTTACAAAAAGCAATGAGTTCTTTTTCATTCCATAGAGGGTTTCGCTCAATTTGGTTTACCATAGGCTTAATACGTGCATGTTGCAATAAAATTTCTAATTGTCCAATTGTAAAATTACATACCCCAATAACACGTACTTTTCCACTCAAATATAAATCTTCCAATGCTCTCCATGTTGCAAGATAACGTTCTTGATTTTGCCCAGCCCAGTGAACCATAAACATATCTAAATAATCAGTTTGTAACTTTCTTAAACTCTCATCAAAAGATTCCATTGTCGATGCATACCCTTGATTACTATTTGCTACTTTAGACGTAATAAATACTTCCTCACGTGCAATTCCTATATTCTTTAATTCTTTTCCCAATGCGTCCTCATTTTGATATAACTGTGCTGTATCAAAACATCGATATCCTGCTTCTAATGCTGCTTTTAGTGCATTATGCATCGTATCTTCTTCAATTTTATATACCCCAAGTCCCACCAAAGGTAGTGTTACTCCATTCTCTAAAACAACTTCATGTGAATGATTGGCATTTAACATTTTCCTCATCCTTTCTTGCTTTTATAGTATAACACGTTATCATTTAGTGTATAGGAACTAACCTCGCTAATATTATAAAGAAATTAGAATCATTTAATAAGATGCAAAAAGGATATAACTTCTATGTTAAATCCCTTTAAAGTTGAGTAGAATAAAATGCTAATTTTCTTTTCATTGTAATATTAAAAGAAATAATCACTTATTACATACTATTCATATCTAGTAAAAGATATTCATACCAAGATATTTTTTAACTATGTAATCCTTTGGATAAAAAAGGAATAATTTGTTTTTTTCTTGAAATAATACCGTCTACAAAATAATGCTCATCTAATATAACATCTTTGAAAACTTCATCTACTAACCAATGTAGTTGTCCAACAAAAATTAAGTTACTTCCTTTTCCTTCCACATTAGTAAAGCACATCATAAGAAGATCAAATTTATGAATTTCATTTATTTTATTTAAATAAGATAAAAACTCCTCTTTAATGGCTTCCATTTCTTCTACATCCGCTAAATTGATTTGTCCAATAGCAATTCGTTTATCCCCAATATGATATTCTTTAAAATCATTATATAAAATCTCTGATAAACTACGTCCTTTTAATGTCGCAACTGCTTGAAACATCTCTTTTGCCATTGCATCTAAATCAAGATTAGCAATTTCTGCTAATCTCTTAGCTGCCTCTTTATCTACAGCAGTCGTTGTAGGAGAATTAAAATTCATTGTATCTGAAATAATAGCACAGCATAAAAGGCCTGCAATTGTTGGTGTAGGAGTAATTTGATGTTCACGATAAAGTAATGAAATAATGGTGCAAGTACTTCCGACTAATTCATTACGAAAACGCACGGGATATGTCGTTTGTACATCCCCAATTCGATGATGATCTATGATTTCTAAAATTTCACCCTCTTCTAAATAATCAATACTTTTTGAAAACTCAATATGCTCTAAGAAAATAAATTGCTTTTTCTTATAGTTTAATAAATGAGATCGAGAAA
>CAMWMY010000157.1 GCA_947175465.1 uncultured Erysipelotrichaceae bacterium
AGTATACTCATTATTGGTTTAAGGGTGGAAGAGGTAGTACAAAATCTAGTTTTATAAGTCTTGTATTACCTTTATTATTATTATTAAATAAAAATATACATTGTTTGGTTTTGAGAAAAGTAAGTGCGACTATAAAGGATAGTGTTTATAATCAGATACTATGGGGACTTGATAAATTAAATATAGCATCATTATTTAAAACCACGGTCAATCCTTTAGAAATAACTTATATACCTACAGGGCAAAAGATATTTTTTAGGGGGTCTGATGAGCCTATAAAAATTAAATCAATAAAGCCTAAATTTGGCTATATCGGAACAGTCTGGTTTGAAGAATTAGATCAATTTAGAGGAGAAGAAGAAATTAGAAATATTTTACAATCTGCCAACCGTGGTGGTGACAAATATTGGAATTTTTACAGTTTTAACCCACCTAAAAGTAGGGATAATTGGGCAAATGTGGCAGTATTAGAGGATAGACCAGACAAAATAGTTACGCATAATACTTATCTTGATACGCCTGTCGAATGGCTAGGAAAACAATTTATTATTGAAGCTGAACACCTTAAAAAAGTTAAGCCTCAAAACTATGAACATGAATATTTAGGGATTGCCGTTGGAAATGGAGGAAATGTTTTTGATAATATTGAAGTAAGAGAGATAACAAACGAAGAAATTAATAACATGGATTATTTTTATTATGGGATAGATTTTGGCTATACTATAGACCCTTTTGTGTGGATTAAAGTATCTTATAATGCTAAGATGAAAACCTTATATATTATCGATGAAATATATGGGGTTCAAATAACTAATAGTAAAGTAGTTGAGTTGATAAAGGCTAAAACCAAAAATCAAGATATATATATAACGGCAGATACGGAAGTACGTGCTATATCTGATCTAAACGAGAGGGGCTTAAGGGTTGGAAAAACTAGTAAATATAACGGAAGTGTTAATTATGGAATTAAATGGTTACAAGATTTGGAAAAAATAGTCATTGATAATAAAAGGACACCTAATGCATATAGGGAATTTATTAATTATGAGTATGAAGTGGATAGATATGGAAATTTTTTAAACAATTATCCTGATAAAAATAACCATACTATTGATGCTGTTAGGTATGCACTTACCAATGTAGCAAGTGCAAGAAGTGTTAAATGGGGGTAAAAAATGAATTATGATAATTTAAACAACGAACAATTAGTTAATGCTGTTATTAGGGATTATTTGTCAAGTGAAAAATTTGAAACGGCATTAAAAGGTAAGGCTTATTATAAAAATAATAATGATATAAAAAACAAACAAAGATTTATTATTATTGATGGAGTTAAACAGGTTGTTAATAATGTACAAAATAATATCATTATACATCCAATTTTTAGGGAATTAGTAGACCAAAAAATTAATTATTTATTAGCTAATGACTGGAATGTGGAGGATAACACATTAAGCGAAATTTTTGATGATAAATTTAGATTAGTTGTAGAAAAGGCTACAATTGACGCAATATCTTGTGGGATTGGTTGGATGTTTGCGACTCCAGAAAATGAATTTAAGTATGTTGATACTTTGGAAATTGTGCCAATATGGCGAGATGTAGCACATACAGAGTTAAACAAGGTTATTAGGATGTATAAAGATGTAGAATATACAATATTAGGGAAAGAAGAAATACACTATATTGAGCTTTGGGACGATGAAGGGGTGACAACCTTTAGAAAACAAGGGGGTAAATATAAACAATACACCGATAAAAGCCCACACTTAAAACAAAAAATAACTACTATATTAGGGGGGCTTGAAGAAAAGCAATACGGATGGGGTAAAGTACCATTTATACCAATAAAATATAATCAGGATGAGGTAAGTTTATTAACATTGGTTAAATCATTAATTGATAAGATGGATGAGACTGCGAGTAATACACAAGATTTATTATCGGATTTAAGTAGCAAGGTAGCAGTTATTACCAATGCTATGGGGACTAATATTGAAGAATTTGTAAATAATCGTCAATTATATAGGGTTGTTGTATTGCCAGAAGGTGGAACATACACAGAAACAGGGACAGAACCTGATATAACATCTGCTAAAGCATGGCTTGAGCATTTAAGAAACCAAATATATATCGCAGGGCGAGGTTATGACCCTCTGCAAGCTATTGGGGCAAATGCTAGTGGTGACGCAAGGAGAAATCTATATACTAGCTTGGATTTAGATGCGAATCAGTTAGAGTATGGAATACTGGAAGCGTTTAGAATGTGTATATGGTTTATTAATAATAGCCCTAGCAATAAATTTACAATTCCAGAAAACACAAGGATTAAATTTAGTCGTAACATGATGATTAATCAAGGTGAACAAATAGACAATGCGGTAAAAGCACAAGGAATTGAAGGGATTACTAAGAGGACTATTGTTGCAATGTCTGGGCTTGTGGAAAATGTGGATAAAGAAATTTCGGAATCCGAGAAAGAACAAGAAGAAGATTTTAATAAAAATCAAGAAATATTTAATAATAATAAAAATAAAGAGGAGGAAAACGAGAATGGCAACGTATGAAGGAACAACATTTGAAGAAATGAATTTACCAAATATTTTGGAAGTTGGCGATGTTATAAGGCTTAATTATTCTGGGGCAATGCAACTTTTTAATTTTTCTAAATTTACAAATTTTAACAAAATAAAACTAAAATTTGAGTTATGGGGTGCATCGTCTCTTAAAGGTGGGCAAGGAGGATACGCCACTGGAGAAAAAACTTTTAATAGATCTGATGTATTATATTTTTATTGTGGTGGGCAAGGATCTAGAACATTAGGAGGTTTTAACGGTGGAGGTAATCCACCGAAAGAAACTACTAAAGGATATGGTGGTGGAGGTGCTACTGATGTAAGGCTTAATATTGATGATTTATATAACAGATTTATTGTTGCAGGTGGTGGTACTATGGGGGCTTTAAGTGTTTCAGGATTTGGTGGTGGATTAGAAGGTGAAGGATATGAAGAATCAGGAGGAACTCAAACAAGAGGAGGAATAAACCCATATGGCACAAATGGATTATTTGGGCGTGGTGGAGATTGTGTAGATGGTGAAGGAGCGTTTGGTTGTGCTGGCGGTGGTGGGTGGTATGGAGGAGCAGGAGCAAAACAAACAAGCTCAAGTAATGTAATTGAAGCTATGGCTGGTGGTGGTTCGGCTTATATTGGAGGAGTAGAAAATGGAGAAACTCAAAGCGGAGGAAGTAGCAAAGGAAATGCTGGGGATGGATATATAATTATTACAGTTTTGGAAATAATAAAAATTAAAGGTAGAAATTTTGAGGGTATTGCTAAACGTGATAACGTGCCAAATTATGGTGATTGACATTGCGAATAAATAAAAGTATAATTAAAATATGAGTGATAAAAAAGTGATAGAATTTTTAATTAATGATATATTGTATTTTTTAAATGATTTAACATTAGGTGATTTTGTTTATTACGAGGGCGATTATAGGAGGATTAAAGATATTTTAGAGGCTGATAGTTTAGCGATTGAGGAGGATGAAGAAAAAATTTATAGTGTAGTACCTTATTATGATGATAAAAATAGACGTTCTGTCTATATATATTAGGAGGAAATCATGAAAAATGAAGAAGTTAAATTTATTCTTTCGACTGGATTAGGTAATTACTATGGTTATGTAGCTGTGATAAAAATTGATGATGAATATTATTTATCTTTAAG
>CAMWMY010000158.1 GCA_947175465.1 uncultured Erysipelotrichaceae bacterium
CGAGTGCTTTTCTATACTACCAAATATCCCTTGCTTTTGTCAACTACTTTTTTATCTTTTTTTATTTTTTAAATAAAATAGATAGCTTTTTTCTTATTTTTATCTACAACTATAGAGTTTTTATATCATTTGTTAGAAATGCTTTAAATAAAAATAATAGCCGCTAAACTTTTACTTAACATTCTTTTTGATATGCAACTCTTTCACTATATGCCCTATCACGTAAAAAGTTTCCACAATTTCTTCTTGAATTTTTTAATAAGTTCTTGTATACTGTCTAAGTAATGCCTAAGTGGTGAAATTGGTAGACGCAACGGACTCAAAATCCGTCGGTAGCAATACTGTGTCGGTTCGAGTCCGACCTTAGGCACCATATATCATAAGCAAAGCTTTGAATATTCTTCAAAGCTTTTTTTATTATCTAAGATAATCTTTTTATCAATCTTTATGATAACGCTGATATACTTCTTCTTTTTGTTCTTCTGTGATAACTCCCTTTTTTACCATTGCAGTTAAGACATCTTCTTGACGAATCAAAGCTTTATCATAAGATTTTGTTAATTGATAATAAGAAGGTGCTTGTGGAATTCCTGCTAAAAGACTCGCTTGTGCTAAATTAAGGTTTTTGGCAGGTACTCCAAAATATCCTTCACTTGCAGCTTGAATCCCAAAATAATCATCTCCATAATGAATAATATTCACATACAATTCTAGTATCTTATATTTCGAATATCGCCTTTCTAAATCTAGTGCTAAAAAGATCTCACTTATTTTTCTTATAATCGATGGGCGATGATCATAATACATATTTTTAGCCAATTGTTGAGTAATAGTACTTCCCCCGCCTACAATTCTTCCCATTTTACAGTTTTGTAAAAAGGCTCGCATAATACTAATAAGATCAATACCAAAGTGTTGATAAAAGCGATGATCTTCAATTGCAATCGTCGCTTCTAATAAATAGCTACTAATATTTTCGATTGACACATACTGCGTAGATGACTCTATCTGTGCTACTTTATAATCAATAGGATTGTTTTGGATAGCATTCTTATAATCTCTATATCCTGCACCTATTAAAAATACAATAATAAGAAAAGGACATATCACTACACCTAAGAATATATTTTTGAAATATCGCATATAGCCCTTCTTTCCTTAGCTCTATACACTATATGTTCTAAAAGTTTTCTTTATCTACATAGAAAGGCTTAAAAAATAAAAAAACACGATTTTCGTGTTTACCTATTATAATTCATTGATTTCATAATTTGCTTAATTTGAGCCTCTGATGGTTTTCTTCCCATTTGCAAAAACATAGCACGTATCATCTTTTCATTAATTGGTGGATTTTCTCTTAATTCCTTTTCAAATTTTTTTCTTGTAAAATAAAATCCTAAAAAACCTCCTACAAGCAATCCTAAAATCACATAAATAATGGATGACCAAAATCCAGACATATAAAATCCTCCTTAATATTTAATCTTATTTTACTATTATTCACTTAATTATTCAATACTTAACACGATATTTCCTCTATAAGAAAAGCATAACGATACAATCTTTGTAAAAAAGAAACGAAAATATTATCTTCGATATCAAAAAGTTCAATATAATACGTATGTACACGAATCTTTGAAATCTTATCTAAAAAATCATGCTTACATATTAAAAAATGATCTTTTTTTTCTACATTTACCAAAAAACCTTCTGCTCTTCTCATAATCTCTGCTTCCTCAAAATTTACCAATATCTTTCTTTGTTGTTGATCAGAAAGTTTCATGATTTCTTCAATTATATTTTGAACATCTAATAAAGATGTAAACTCCTCTTTTAAAACATATAATTTGGCATTCATTTTATCACCCCATTTAAGTATATCTTTCCGTAAAGAAGAAATTTGTCGAAAAAAGATAGTTAATGATTTTTTATCCCTTTTTTTGTTTGTATATTTTATCTTATCTCATAATTTGTCTTTTCCATGTTGACATTCTTCTTTTTTTTGCATAGAATTGTAGGCATATACATGTGTTGATAAAGAGAAAAGCAGTTTCAAGCGTTTAGAGAGTTCATGGTTGGTGCAAATGAATCGTAAGATCTGTGTAATATACACTTTGGAGCAAGTAATCTGAAATTTATAGTAGGTTTACTCGTACACCTTGCGTTAAAAGGCAATAGTGATAGCAAAGCTATAATTTGGGTGGTACCGCGGAAACCTTTCGTCCCTATGGATGGAAGGTTTTTTATTATTTATCATGTATATAGAAAGGGATTGATTATGAAAAAAAGAGAGAAATTATCATCAAGATTAGGATTTATTTTTCTATCAGCTGGATGTGCTATCGGGCTTGGAAATATATGGCGCTTTCCCTATGTAACAGGAAAATATGGTGGTGGTGCTTTTGTCCTCATCTATATCTTATTTTTGATATTATTGGGTCTTCCTATTGTTATTATGGAATTTTCCATTGGTAGAAGTTCTCAATTATCCATTGCCAAAGCGATACATGCTTTAGAAAGGAAAGGCCAAAAATGGCATCTCTTTTCTTATTTTGGAATGGCTGGAAACTATTTGCTTGTCATGTTTTATACAACTATATCGGGTTGGATGTTAGCATATTTATTTAAAATGTTAAAAGGTGACTTTAATGGTTTAAATAATCAACAAATCCAACAAACCTTCCAAGATTTACAAGCAAGTCCACAAGCTAATATTTTTTGGATGGCGATTGTTGTTTTAATCGGATTTGCTGTTTGTTCCTTTGGATTACAAAAAGGAGTAGAAAAAATTACTAAATTAATGATGGGAAGCCTTTTAGCTGTTATGTTTCTTCTTGTCATAAAAAGTTTTACTCTTCCAAGTTTCATCGAAGGAGTTAAATTTTATTTAGTTCCTGACTTTACAAAATTAATGGATGAAGGTTTATTTAATGCGATTTATGCCGCTATGGGACAAGCCTTCTTTACTTTAAGTATTGGAATTGGTGGAATGACGATCTTCGCTAGCTATCTTGATAAAAAAAGAACGTTAGCAGGTGAATCCATTAATATTATGGTATTAGATACTTTTGTTGCTTTAACTGCGGGACTTATTATTTTCCCTGCTTGCTTTTCTTTTGGAGTAGATGTGAACAGTGGTCCTGGTTTAGTATTTGTAACTTTACCTAATATTTTTAATGCGATGGGAAATGCACAATTATGGGGAACTTTATTTTTTGTCTTTATGAATTTTGCAGCTTTATCTACCATTATTGCTGTTTTTGAAAATATTGTATCTTTCAGTATTGATAAATTTGGATGTTCAAGAAAAGTTAGTGTTACGATAAATCTTATCGCTATTCTTCTTTTAAGCATTCCTGCAGCGATTGGCTTTAACTTATTATCCTCTGTGCAACCATTAGGTCCTAATTCCACTATTTTAGATTTTGAAGATTTCCTTGTTAGTAACATTATGATGCCTATTGGTGCACTTGTCTTTGTTTTCTTTTGTACAAGAAAAATGGGATGGGGTTGGAAATCTTTTATACAAGAAGTAAACAGTGGTAAAGGTCTTAAATTCCCTGAAAAAGCTCGCTTTTATGTAAGTTATTTATTACCAATTATTATTATCTTTATTTTTATTGCAGGGCTAATTGATACTTTTATTAACTAAATAAGAGATTGATTTCTATAGATTATAGGAATCAATCTTTTTTATAC
>CAMWMY010000159.1 GCA_947175465.1 uncultured Erysipelotrichaceae bacterium
CTTCATGCACCGTTTTTTCGTAATACTTTAATAAATATAAAAAAAGAGGTGCAACTTTTATAGAATTCTTTCCCTAATATTATTCTATTTCATTACAGCCTCTTATACTTTTTTATTCATATTAATTTTAAGAACTTCTAAGTTCCATCAAAATATCTCGCAATTCTGCAGCTCTTTCAAAGTCTAATACTTTAGCAGCTTCTCTCATTTCCTTCTCTATATTCGCGATTAATTTTTCTTTATCTTTTTTACTAACTTTTGCTTTTTTGCTTATGTATTTAGCAGTCATTTCTTGTGTTTCTTTACTATGAACTGCATCATGAATAGGTTTGATAATCGTTTTTGGTTCAATATTATGCTCTTTATTATAAGCAATTTGTATCGTTCTACGACGTTGTGTTTCATCTAATGCATACTGCATGGACTTTGTAATTTTATCTGCATACATGATAACACGTCCATTAGCATTACGAGCAGCCCTTCCAATAATCTGGATAAGAGAGCGATCACTACGTAAGAAACCTTCTTTATCTGCATCTAAGATTGCAATTAAAGAAACTTCGGGAATATCTAATCCTTCTCTTAATAAGTTAATTCCAATTAAAATATCATATTTTCCTTTTCGTAAATCACGAATAATTTCAGTTCTCTCAATTGTTTTTACTTCATGATGTAGCCATGCTACTTTAAAATCTAAACCTTTTAAATATGTAGATAAATCTTCTGCCATTCGTACAGTAAGTGCTGTAATTAACACTCTTTCATTTTTATCGATACGTTGACGAATTTCATCAATTAAATCATCAATTTGCCCTTTCGTAGGACGAACATCCACAACAGGATCTACTAACCCTGTAGGACGAATAATCTGCTCTACAACTTCTCCATGTGTTTTTTCTAGTTCATAATCTCCTGGAGTAGCGGATACAAAAATTGCTTGGTTTACCATTTTTTCAAACTCTTCAAAACGCATAGGTCGATTATCTAATGCACTTGGTAAACGAAATCCATAATCTACAAGTACTTGTTTTCTTGCACGGTCTCCATTATACATTCCTCTTATTTGCGGTAAAGATACGTGTGACTCATCTACTACTAACAAGAAGTCTTCAGGAAAATAATCAAAGAGTGTATATGGTCTTTCTCCTTCTTTACGTCCATCGATATGACGAGAATAGTTTTCTATTCCTGGACATACTCCAAATTCACGTAATGCCTCAATATCATAGCGTGCTCTTTGTTCAAGACGCTGCTTCTCTAATAATTTATCTTGTGATTCTAACTCCTTTAAACGATCTTCTAATTCTTCTTCTATCGTTTTAGTTGCGCGCATCATAATATCTTTACTTGTCGCATACCCACTTGCAGGATATACAACATATACTGTATACGCATTGATCATCTTTCCTGTAATTGCTTCTACTTCTACAATTCGCTCAATCTCATCATCAAAAAGTTCAATACGTAAAATATAAGCATCCGTATGCCCTAATGCAACCTCTATGACATCTCCTCTTACACGAAAACATCCTCTTGTAAGCTCCACATCATTTCTTGTATATTGTCTTGATACAAGTTTTTGCATGATTTCTTTACGATCAATAATATCTCCTGTTTTTAAAGTAAAAAACATATCGCGATATTGCTCAGGATTGCTCGCTCCATAAATACATGCTACAGAGGCAATAATGATCGTATCTCTTCGCTCTAACACGGAATTCACAGCTGCCATACGAAGCATATCTAACTCCATATTTGTTGTCGCATTTTTATCTATATACGTATCACTCCCAGGTAAATAAGCTTCTGGTTGATAATAATCAAAATTAGATACGAAATATTCAACACGATTATTTGGAAAAAACTCTTTAAACTCAGAATATAACTGCCCTGCTAATGTTTTATTATGCACAAATACAAGTGTTGGTTTATTTACTTGGGCAATTACATTAGAAACCGTAAACGTCTTTCCTGTACCTGTTGCCCCTAGTAGAACTTGTTGTTTTTTTCCTTCTTTTACACCTTGTACTAATTTTTGAATAGCCGAAATTTGATCTCCTTGTGGTTGATATTTTGATACTAATTCAAACTTTTTATCTTCCATGTACGACCTCCATTGCTTTTTTCATTTGAACATCCAATACACTTTTTTCTTCTCTCCATTTTTTAGCACAGGAAGAAAGTAAAGATGCTACAGTTTTATCTGAAATAACACCATCAGCTTCTAAATCCATATCTTGCTGATAAGAACGTAATGCCTGTGAAGATTGTAAGGAAAAGTATTCATCATTTCGATCTACATTATATCCTAAAAACTTCAAATATGTTTGAACGAAACGTGCTGCTCTTGATACAGTATCAGCTTCATATCGTTCTTCTTCACTTAAAGAAATTCCTCCTATTGTAAGAGCTTCATCTAATTTTATTTCATCATCCGGAGAAATTCCTACACCATTAATTTTGTTTCCATTTGGTGTTAACCACTGTGCTGTTGTATATTTAAAAATACTTCCATCGTTTAATAACAAAGGGACTTGTACTGTTCCTTTCCCATAAGATTTTACCCCAACAATACGAATATCTTTATATTCTTTTAAAGCTGCTGTTAAAACTTCTGAAGCACTTGCAGTATTTTGATTGATCAATACTACAATTTGATCAAAAGTATAGAATGGATGTGATGGTAATGTTCGATATTCTTTGATATCTCCTTGCTTATTTTCTTCTTTAAAAATAACCGTGTTCTCTGGTAAAAAATAACTTGCGATATCACGTACAGCATTTAAATATCCTCCACCATTATCACGTAAATCAATTACCAATTTCTCTATCTTTTGTTCTTTAAAGGTTTTTAAATAGTTTCCAACTTCATTTCCACTTGTTTCTGAAAAAGAATAAATTTCCATAACTCCTACATCCTCTTTAATCTCTCCAAAAACAGAATTACTCACTTCTCTACGTTCAACTTCTAAAGCAATTTTATTCCCTTCTCGTATAATTTCTATCGATACACTACTTCCTTCATCCCCTTTTACCAAATTGGCAACATCTTCTAGTGTCATATTTTCACATACTGTTCCATTTACTTTGTATATTTGATCACCTTTTATGATCCCCACTTCTTGTGCTGGTGAATTTGGAAATACTCTATCTACCATAAATACACTTGGATTTACAGCATAAAATTGGACACCAATACCAACAAAATTTCCTTCTAAAGAAGAAGTAAAATCTTTTGCTGTCTCAACATCCATATACGAAGTATGAATATCTCCTGTCCCCTCTACCATACCATAAATGGCTTGATCAATTAATTTCATATCCAATTCATCAATATTTTTTCCAAAATACCATTTATTTAATAGCACATCATAAATTTGTGTTAATTTATCTAGTTCCCCTTGTTTAGCACTAAAGGATAAAATATTAGAATTCGCAAATAACATCCCTCCACCAAAACAGATAACACATAAAAGAATGCTATATAATTTTTTTCTTTTCTTCTTTTTTTCAGCCTCAATCTCATCTGGCCATTTATGCCGCTCTAATTTAAAGCGAACTGTTTTCTTCTCTTCCATCTTTCTCACCTCAAGCTCTTATACAGTCTTCTTAAATCATAGCATATTTCTTATTATTTATTAAGCAAAACTGAAAACTTCTTATG
>CAMWMY010000160.1 GCA_947175465.1 uncultured Erysipelotrichaceae bacterium
AGCATAGGCTGATAGAAAAATCTACAATATAAGTAAAATAATTTAAATATAAAAATATATGATATATTGACAAATTCTAACAATAGTGTTAGAATAATGAACAATAGGGATAGGAGGTGAGAAAATGCAAACTCAAAGTAAAATTTACGATGATGTAAATGATATAACGGCTATGTTAGGTATATCTACAGGTATGGCTTATAAACTGATTAGAACTTTAAATAAAGAACTATCTGATATGGGCTATGTTGTTATTGCTGGAAAAATTTCATCAAAGTATTTTCAAGAAAAGTTTTATGGTTTGAATGATTAAAGAGGTGGTAATGTGAAAGCAAAGAAAAATAGTAAAACTGGGAAGTGGGATATTCAATATTATTACAACGAGAACTTAACAGGAGTACGAAAGCAGAGCACAAAAAGGGGTTTCAAAACGAGACAAGAAGCTGAGGAATGGGCATATAACTTTTCACTCGCACAAAAAGGAAATCTGGATATGAAATTTTCTGATTTTGTGAGTATTTACATAAGTGATATGCAAAACAAAATAAGAGAAAACACTTGGATTTCTAAACGGCAGATTGTTGATACAAAAATAATGCCGTATTTTAAAGATAAGCGAATGTGCGATATAACCAAAAGCGATATTATTAAATGGCAAAATGAGATACAGAAACTCAAAAACAAGCAAAATAATCCTTATGCACCTACATATTTAAGAAGTATTAATAGTCAATTAAGCAGTATTTTTAACCACGCTGTTCGATATTACAATTTGCGTGACAATCCTGTAGCTAAAGTTCCATCTATGGGCAAAAAGAAGGCTAAAGAAATGCTGTTTTGGACTAAGGAAGAATATCTAAGATTTTCAAAAGCCATTATGGACAAAACAATATCATTCTTTGCATTTGAATTAATGATGTATACAGGAATAAGATGTGGAGAACTACTCGCTCTTACACCTGCTGATTTTGATTTTGAAAAGAATACAGTTTCCATAAATAAATCGTATCAACGAATACACGGTGAAGATATTATTACCGAACCAAAAACAGAACAAAGTATTCGCATCGTATCAATGCCTAATTTTTTGGCTGATGAAATGAAAGATTGCATCAAGTCTATTTATGGAATTAAAGATGATATGCGAATATTTATGATTACAAAATCATATCTTCATCACGAAATGGATAGAGGTACAAAAATTGCAGGAGTAAAACGCATACGAATTCACGATTTAAGACATAGTCATATCAGTTTGCTTATTAATATGGGATTTACGGCAGCCGAAATAGGTCAAAGGGTTGGTCATACATCAACAGTTATTACCGATACC
Organism: uncultured Erysipelotrichaceae bacterium; assembly: GCA_947175465.1. GTDB lineage: Bacteria > Bacillota_I > Bacilli_A > Erysipelotrichales > Erysipelotrichaceae > CAMWMY01. Next base: position 1,334 of record CAMWMY010000160.1, read on the forward strand.
TATATACATTTGTTTCCAAATGTACAAGCTGATATAGCTAAAAGGTTAGATGAGGAAAGGATGATGTGATGTCACATAAAAATGTTGACAGCCATAACAGATTACGGAGTGTTGTAGTTGGTTTTAGAATGTCACCAGAGGAAGCAAATTTGCTTAATAGTTTGGTTAAGGTATCAGGACTAAATAAATAGGATTACCTTATTAATAGAGCCTTACAGCGTGATGTAATTATAAATGGAAATCCAAGAGTATTTATCGGATTAAAAAAAGAACTCATTACCTTATGCAACGAGTTCCAAAGATTAAACAATTGTTCTCAAATTACAGACGAACAATTAATATTATTAAATCAGATTGTAAAAATCTTAAATGAAATGAGGTTTGAATATGATTGAAAAACAAAAAATGACTGTCTATAACTCATCTGCTGGCACAGATGAAAGACAGCCACAACAAAAACTTGTTAATGGTATTATAGCAAAAGGTAATACAAAAATCAACCCGGATAATAAACTGGAAACAATTTCAATGACCGAACTATATGATACCGCTTATTTTCCAAAAAAACCTTTAATTGAAGGATTACTGTATAATGGTATTTACATATTTGTAGGTGCTCCGAAAACAGGTAAGTCATTTGCAATGGAGCAGATTGGTTATCATATCAGTAAAGGGATTAATATTTGGGATAGAAAGGTATCGCAAGGAACAGTATTGTATCTTGCTCTTGAAGATGATTATTCAAGATTGCAAAGCCGATTGTATAAAATGTTTGGTGTTGACGATACACCCAATTATTATTTTTCGGTTAAATCAAAAATGGTTGCTAATGGTCTTGAAAATCAATTAAAGGAATTCATTGATGAACATAAAGATACTTCATTAATTATTATTGATACCCTTCAAAAAGTTCGTGAATTAAGCGGTGATAGTTTTAGCTATGCAAAAGATTATGATGTTATTACATCATTAAAGAATTTTGCTGATGAAAATAATATTTGCATTGTTTTAGTTCATCATACAAGAAAGCAGGAAGCAACAGATGCTTTTGATGCTATATCTGGCACAAATGGATTGTTCGGTGCAGCAGACGGAGCTTTTGTACTTCATAAAGACAAACGGACAAATAGTGATGCAATATTAGATATATCGGGCAGAGATATACAGGAACAAAGGCTACATTTACATAGAAGCGAAAACTGTATATGGGAATTACTTAAATCTGAAATTGATACTTTTGAAGAGCCGAAAGATGAAATTGTCGAAGAAATCTCTTTACTTATTAATAAACAAAATCCTATTTGGCAAGGTACTGCAAAACAGCTTGCAGAACACATTTCTATTAATATCAGAGCTAATCAATTAACAAGAAAACTTAATTGCAATCTATCTGTTTTGTGTAATGATTATCATATTGAATATAAAAATGTCAGAAAGAAAGACGGTGTATATATTTCATTAAAACTGATTGATTAATCGTCTTGGGTGAAGATGATGAAGATGATTACACCGCGATATAAACATCTACATCATCTTCACCTTTTGTATTAATAGCTCTCTGCAAGAGCCTTCGGAGAACGCAAGGCTTATGATACAAAGTGTCATAAGTTCACTTGCGTTACTTTTAACAAAAGTAACAAAACTATTCTATGCTGTCGCATAGACAAGATGATTATTGATAGGAAGTGATTATTTTATGAAAACAAGTATGAGTATAACGAAAGGTGCAGGTTCATTAAATCATAATCGAAGGAAGTTTATAGCGGAGAATGTTGACGCAGCACGAGTAAAAGATGATATTATTTTAATAGACCGTGATATTAAAATGGTTTATGAAGAAGTGTTTGGTGAAGCATTGAAAAAATATAATGCTAAACAAAAAAGAAAAGATAGAATTATTAAATCATATTATGATAAAATTTCTCGTTCTAAACAAGAAAAACCTTTTTATGAGCTGATAATTCAGCTTGGGAATAAGGATAATTCAAAAGACCTAAACGAAATTGCTGCAAAAATTTTAATTGATATAGTAAATTTCATCATAACTAAATATCCTAATATCATCATAATAGGAGCGTATATCCATAATGATGAAGCAACACCACACCTTCACCTTGACTATATTCCGATAGCACATAGCAAAAACAGAGGATTGGAGTTAAAGAATAGCCATAATCTGGCAATGAAGGAAATGGGCTATTCTTGTTATTCTGATTGGCGTGAAGATTTAATGAGCAACCTAATTTCAATTTCTAAAGACTATGGGATTGAAAGAGAGATTATGAATAATGAAAATAAGCATTTG
>CAMWMY010000161.1 GCA_947175465.1 uncultured Erysipelotrichaceae bacterium
TTATCAGAGAGTATATTAATAAATGTAAATAATTGAAGAAAGAAGAGTGCTATTCTATTAGGTAAAAAGATGATTATTTCCTCTTTAAAAGTATCTTTTTTCAAGAATACATTTATTGGAAGTAATAAAAAAGAAGATAATTGGAAATATTCTATCACTAAAGGTTTTGTTATGGCATGAATTTTGATATAATGGAAAGTGCTGGAAGGATGATACATATATGCCATTTCAAGTACAAGATTTTGAAAAGATATTAAATGAGCGAGGAGTTGTACTTAGTGAACTTCAAAAAGAACAGTTTGCAACGTATGCTTCGATGCTTGTTGAATGGAATTCACGTATGAATTTAACAGCTATTCTTGATATAAATGGAATCTATGAAAAACATTTTTTAGATAGTATTCTTCCCTCATTTCAATGGAATATGAAAGGTACATTATGTGATGTTGGAGCTGGAGCTGGTTTTCCAAGTATTCCTTTAAAAATCCTATATCCTGATTTAGAGGTAACGATTGTAGAACCTTTAGGAAAGAGAATCACGTTTTTAAATGCTTTATGTGAGGCATTGCATATAAAGGTAAATTGCGTAAATGAGCGTGCAGAAGATTTTGCGAAAACGCATAGAGAAGCCTTTGATATCGTTTCGGCACGTGCCGTTGCTCCATTGATTATATTAAGCGAACTATGTATTCCTTTAGTAAAACATGGAGGAATCTTTCTTTCAATGAAGGCTGCAAATGGTGATGAAGAACTACAAGAAGCAAAGTATGCTATTCATACATTAGGCTGCACATTAAAAGATTCTTATCAGGAAGTTTTATCTGATGGAGCTATTCGTAAAAATTATATTTTTGAAAAAAATAAGCATACACCAAAACAATATCCAAGAATATTTGCGAAAATAAAAAAGAATCCATTATGGGGAGGAAATAAAGATGACAAAAGAAGTAAAATTAATAGCAATTGATGAAATTAAACCAAATCCATATCAGCCAAGAGTTGAATTTGATGATGAGGCTTTGATGGATCTTGCACAATCGATACGAGAAAATGGTTTAATTCAACCGATGAGTGTACGAAAAACAGATAATGGATATGAGATTGTAGCAGGGGAGCGTCGTTTCCGCGCAATGAAGTTAAATGGTATGGTAGAAGTGCCTGCGTACATATTAGAAGCTGATGAGCTACAAATGGCAGAGTTGGCTTTAGTAGAAAATATTCAACGTGAAAATTTAAGTGCTATTGAAGAAGCGAAAGCTTATGTAGAAATCATGAAGTATTCTTCTTTGAATCAATCACAGTTAGCTCTTCGTATTGGGAAATCGCAATCATCAATTGCGAATAAAATTCGTTTATTGAATTTAGATGATAACATTCAAAATGCAGTAAGTGCTAAATTGATTAGTGAACGTCATGCACGTGCACTTTTAGGAGCAGATAAAGAAAAACAACAAGACTTTTTAGATAAAATTATTAAAAAAGGGTTATCTGTAGCACAAACGGAAAAGATGGTAAAAGAAGATAAAGGGAAAATAGAAAAGAAACCGGTCTTAAAAGGGATTACTAGAAATATGCGTATTGCGATGAATACGATTCATCAAGCTGTTAAGATGGTGCAACGCACAGGGGTAGAAGTAATTGTAAAAGAAGAAGAAACGCAAGATGATGTGATGATCACACTTCGTTTCCCTAAATAGAAAGGTATGATAATTTTATGGGAAAAGTTATAGCAGTATCGAATCAAAAGGGTGGTGTAGGAAAAACAACTACCTCCATCAATTTAGCTGCAGGATTAGGGTATTTAGGAAAGAAAGTCCTTCTTGTAGATTTTGATCCACAGGGAAATGCCACACAAGGAGTAGGGGCAAATGCTAAGGGAAATAAGTTATCTGTATATAATTTGATTATGGAAGAATATGAAGTAGAAGATATTGCAAAGAAATTAACTTCTCCACCTATTGATATTATTCCAGCGAATATTTCATTAGCTGGTGCAGATTTACAAATGGTAAAGTTTGAAGTGGGGAAAGAGGAATTATTAAAGAAGAAATTAGATAAAGTAAAAGATTATTATGATTTCATTATTATTGACTGCCCTCCTTCTCTTGGACTTTTAAATACGAATGCTATGACAGCTGCTGATTCTGTTATCATCCCTGTACAGTGTGAATATTATGCTTTAGAAGGAGTTACACAATTATTGCTTACAATACGTCTTGTACAACAATTGTTTAATCGCAATTTAGTAATTGAAGGGGTATTGCTTACAATGTATGATGCAAGAACAAAATTAAGTGTGGAAGTACAACAAGAAGTACGTAAGCACTTTAAAGATAGAGTTTATCATAGTTACATACCTAGAAATATTAAGCTTTCAGAAGCACCGAGTCGCGGAATGTCCATTTTTGAATATGATGTGCGTTGTGAAGGGGCGAAGGCATATGCAGCTTTTGCGAATGAAGTAGTAAAAATGAATAAAAATAGATAGGAGGTAGCTTATGTCAAAGCATGATGATACAAGACTTGGAAAAGGTCTTGCCGCAATCTTTGGAGATGATATTGAAGGAGTCCTAGATAATATCCAGCAAGGAAATGTAGATGGACAGGATCATCATAAAGTAGAAATTAGTGTGCATGAAATTAAACCAAATCCATATCAGCCAAGAAAAGATTTTGATGATGATAAAATTGAAGAATTGGCTTCAAGTATTCGTTTGCACGGTGTATTTACTCCTATTCTTGTGAAAAAGAGTATCCAAGGATACGAACTTGTTGCAGGGGAAAGAAGATGGCGTGCAAGTAAAATTGCAGGATTAGAAAAAATACCAGCTATTCTTGTTGATTTTGATGATACGCAGATGATGGAAATTGCTTTACTTGAAAATATTCAACGTGAGAACTTGAATGCGATTGAAGAAGCACAAGCATTTGAAAAAATGATTATGAAGCTATCTTATACACAAGAAGATCTTGCGAAAAGAGTTGGAAAATCAAGAGAGCATATTGCTAATATGTTAAGATTATTGAAACTACCTAAAAGAGTGCAAAATTATGTTGTGGAAAAACAATTATCTATGGGACATGTACGTGCGTTATTAGCATTACAAAATGAACATGATATGGTTATGGTAGCGCAAAAAGCAATCGCAGAAAGGTTGAGTGTACGTGCTGTAGAAGCATTAGTTAAGCAGATGAATGATCCAAAGCCAGTAGCAATCAAAAAAGAAGTTTCTCCTTTATATAAACCTGTACAAGAGAAACTACAAGAAAAACTACAAACGAAAGTAAAAGTAGATGAAAAACAAATTACGATTCAATTTCATGGAGATGATGACTTAAATCGTATTTTAGAAATTTTGCATTGCTTAGAAGAAGAATAGTTTTAATATATAAATATTAATTATAATATTCTCATATTAGAATATTATTCGATAGGAATTATATAAAATAAAAAGATGTTGAAAGAAGTTTATTCTTCTTGTAAAACATCTTTCTAGATACAAATTTAAAATACGCCATTATAGGTGTATTTTTTATAATAAAAAGATTATATAAATATGGCTCTTATTATTTATTTTAAAGAAGAGTAAATACATTAGTAAGAAGTCTTATCTAAAAAGAAATCAATGTATCAAAT
>CAMWMY010000162.1 GCA_947175465.1 uncultured Erysipelotrichaceae bacterium
CTCTTGTTGCACCTTTTTTCTTTGTCGATTTTCTTGTAATTTCATAAATAAAAGACCAATAAAAATACTCATGAGCCTGCTTATAGATACTACAAAAGAAGAAAAAATATCTTTTATGCTCTTATTCCCTTTTTGAACTTCCATCATTTGTAAAAATAAATTATAAAAAGAAGGAAACCCCATAGTAAGAGAAGGACCTAATATGTAAAGCAAAGATAATTTTCGCTGTTCACTTACTTGAAGGGGTGGAGCCTCAATAGTATATTCTTGACAACAAGGAAAAGCACTCATTCGTAAAGATGGGGAATAAAAACTTTTATCTCTTATATAAGTGGGATTCAAAAAATCATAGGGGATATACTTTGCTATTGTAGGTGATAAATAAATTTCTTGTATTCGATTACAAATAAAGCATTGCTTAGCTATAATTATTTTTAACCCCATAATATCAATAATATCTCCAAAAGCTAATAAACTCTTTTTAATTTTTCTTTGATTAACAAATGTACCATTGGTGCTATTTAAATCTTCAATATACCAATTTCCATATGTAAAAGATAATTTTGCATGTTTATAAGAAACAAATGGATGTTCATAACAAAGATCGCAATGATGACTTCTTCCTATACAAATACTCTTTACTTTCATTTGCAACTTTTGAAAGATAAAAGTATCTCGTTTATGATTTTCAAAAATAAAAAGTATTTTATCTCCTTGTAAAGTATCTAGTGAATAAATTGTTTGTGGTTCTAATAAGCAATAACGATACTTATGAAGCCCTACAGATAAAAAAACATCTGCAAGTGTTTGTGCATACCACATGTGTTCCTTTTGAAAAATTTTTAAAAGATGTTCGTGATTATAATCTTTAATAATATAATCACCAACATGTTTAAAAGATAAATGGATCTCTTCTAATTGCTGCCCTTTTAAAAGCGTAATTTGCATATTTTCTTCCATAGCACATAACCACTTATTGAAAAGCTACATACACTAAAAAAGATAATCATCATAATTATTTTTTGTTTCGTATAAGCAAGGGTATCTAAAATAATATTAAATGTTTCATAAACCGTATTTCCTGCACTATCTATAGCACGTATCTCTATACTATTATTTCCTTCTTCTAGTATAGGTAGCTCATAATAAACTATTTCATCTTTTTGTGTTTTATATTTATCAATATCTAGTGCTACTTTATTAATAACTATTGAAGAAATAGTATCTCTTTGATCTTCTGTTTTAAGTAGAAAAGGTTCTTGACGATAAAAGGATGTAGGACTTTCTATAGCATTTTGATGTTTATCTTGTAAGATAATGCGAGGTGGTGTATTATCGATGACAAATGTAAAAGCTTCTAAAAATGCAATATCATTTCCTGCATAATCTCTTGCAAATACTTCTAAAATATATTCTCCATCTTCGATAATAGGCTCTCCCCATACATAATCAATAAGAGTATTATTTTTCATTAAAGTACAATCTGTAATATAAAATTGCTCTTGATCATACTGAATAATTGGTGTCCAAGGCCCTTGTCTAGGTGCTCCTTCAAATATATCATTCATAATATGAATACCAATTCCTTGAGCATTCATTTTAAAATTAGCTTTTCTCTCTACCTTGTTTCCTGCCCAATCCACAGCTTCAACTTGTAGCTCATAATCATTTTCATAGCGTTCATTATAAAGTTGATAAATAAATTGCTTCTCACCACTTTCTTTATTATCAACTTCCTCCAAAATAATATCTCCATCTTTCATAATCCTTATGATTTGCGATTGAATGTTCTCATCTCTTACTTCTACTTTTATTTCCAATGCTTCTTTTCTTAAATAACGTACACCTTCATAATAAGGTTTGCTATCAAACCAAATCAAAACTTCTGGCACTTTAACATCAATCGTAAAAGCAAGTTTATCACTCATTGTATAATTACCCGCAAAATCATATGCTTTTATAAAAATCTCATAATACCCAACACTTTGCTCATCAAATAGATGCCTATAAGCAATACTATGATCCCCTTGCATTGGTATATCCAAAGGATAATACTCTCCATTCCTCATTGCTACAATCTCATAAGAAGCAAAATACTCATCATCTACCATTAACATTAATTCTTGCTTTTCATGAAAGACATCTCCAGAAGTAATTCCTGTTAATTCAACCTTAGGTGGTGTTTTATCCACTATAAATTTCGTTTGAAAAGACTGTTCTTCTATATCTTGATATTGCCATATCCCTATATTTCCAGCAAAATCTTGTACAGTCATAAAAATATCGTACATTCCTTCTTGATCAAATAAAATTTGTACTTCCCATCGATCTTCATGAAATAACCATAAAGGATTGCATTCATAAAGTTCACCATTTCTATTGGCCATAATTTCTAAAGAGTTTTGATCAATATGTGGATCATAAATATCAAGATACAATATCCTTGTAGTAGTATACTCTTTAGGCTCTTCTTCATGATAGCGATATTGAATATTAGGACTTACTTTATCGATGACTATTTGTTTAGAAAATAATGTAAAATAAAACTCTTGCTGCTTCCCTACAACTGTAATATCATAGATACCATCTTCAACAAAAGTTAATTGAAAGCTTGCATAACCATCTTCTTTTATTGAATCAAGAGGTACTTTCCTGTTATTTATATATACATCAACTATATCTTCATCATATATCCACTTTACTTTTCCTTCAAAAATGACATCCTCATGATAATAAATTTTATCTTCTAAAATTTCTTCTCCATTTATTGTATATTGAAAAGAAGTAAAATTTCCTATTGTTAGATATATACTTTCTCTATGCACATCATTATGAAAATCATGAAGTATTACATCTATTTTATAAATTCCTTCTTTCTCAAATGCTATATCAGAAGTAAATACTCCTTCTTTTTTTACCCATGTTACTGGATAATCTTCATCATTAATATATACTTTGCTACGCAAATGATCAAACTGCTCACTAGGATAAATAACTTTTAATACACTTGAAGTGTCATATAGCATAGGTTTTAATTTCTCATCATTTACAAAAAATGATAAAGCTGTTTCTTGTTGCTTTATATTGAAGGAAAAAGTAGTAACCTCTTCCTGAGTAACATATACTTTTAATTGATACATCCCATCATCATGAATAGCAAAATTAATCTCTTTTTTCTTTTTTTCATAAATTGGCTTATAAATCATATCATTTTGTATTAATACAATATGGATATCTTTATGCTCTATAGCCTCTAATTGAATCTTTACCATCACAGAAGTATTGAAAGATACTATTTCTTCACTTTCCATTTTCACATCATTTATATAAACATGAATTGGTGCTTTGGCAGAAACATGTATATAAACAAAAGATAATAAGATAAATACCACCCATGGTAAAATATAAAGACTCTTTTTCATTTCACCTCTCCTTTTTCTATAAGATATTGCTATCTAAAATATAAAAATATGTAAAATAAATCCTCAGTGCATCTTCTCTTGTAACTCTTTAAGATAGGTCCATCCCTTCTGAGCTATTTCGTTATGCTCATTTATTTTTAATACGTTTTCATAATAAGTAATAG
>CAMWMY010000163.1 GCA_947175465.1 uncultured Erysipelotrichaceae bacterium
CTATAGTAAAAAAAGTAATTATTTTAGAAATTGTATTAGTGCTTATTGCTTAATTAACTTAGAATTATTACAAGGAGGAAAAATATGAACCCCAAATTAATTGTAATGTTAACTTTAAATGATCAGACAGTCGAAAATGCAATCGAAATTTTTGAAACTTGTAAAGATTTGCCTGTTGAAATGTGGGGATTTAAAAATATTGGCATTAGCGTTGACAAGATGAAGATGTTAATTAATGCGTTAAAGACTGCAAATAAAAAATCAGTTTTAGAGGTTGTTACGTACACAGAGGAATCGTCGTTGGAAGCGGCTAAATTCGCTTTAGAATATGGTTTTGATTATTTAATTGGCACAAAAATTTATCCGAGTGTTTTGCGATTGATTCATGACTCTGATATTAAATATTTTCCATTTATTGGAGAGGTATATTCTAATCCAAGTATATTAGCAGGCAATGAAAATAAAATAGTACAAGATGCTTTGAATAGTGCTAATCTAGATATAGAGGGCATTAATTTACTAGCTTATCGTTATATTGACGGAGATCCTGTTGCTTTGGCAAACGCTGTAGTGCGTAACTGCTATAAAAAAGTTATAGTTGCAGGAAGCATTAATAATAAAATGCGATTGCAAGAAATAAAAGAGATTAATCCTTGGGCATTTACAATTGGAGGAGCGCTGTTTAATAGTAGTTTTGTAACACAGGGAAGTTTTCGAGATAATTTAGAAAAAGTTTTAGAACTTATGAATAGCATTTATTAAATGGAGTAAGTAATGGAAGAAATTACAATTAAACAAGCTCAAAGAAATAATGAAGTTGCACAATTAGCTCTGATTAGCGTATTGAATCCTAACGGTGTAACAAATTTAACACCTATTTCTTGGTGGACTTTTTTATCAAATTCTCCAGCGATGATAGGATTTTCACTAAGTAAAAAAAGTTATTCAGGTTCTTTAATGCAAAATGGTACGAAATTATTATTAAGTATACCAAATGACCAAATTGCACAAGAAGTATTAAAAGCTGGAAAAATATCAGGTAGGAACTGTAATAAAAGTAAAGAATTAAATATTGAAATGATAGGAGACGTCATACAGGTACCTTTACATTCTAAAATGGTGTTTGATTGCGATATTAGTAAATTGATTGATGCTGGTGATCATATATTTTATATATGTAACGTTATAAAGTGTTGGATTAATGAGGAAGGACGTCAACTGTTTGCTTATGATGGTTATTCAAAAGTCAGCTCATTAAATGATTTGTTTTATAACAATGACATTGCTACTGCATATGAAGTTTTTTCGGAGAAGATTTTTAATAGCAAGAGTGATAATCGCTATGTATATGATATAAACAGGCAAGGTGATTTATTCTCAGAATTATTATTTAATGAAAGTCGAGAAATTAAGTTGCATTTTGTTTACTTGCCAAGAGTCATTGGGTTAAGAGCTGTTGGAAGTAAAAAAGAAGTGAAATACCAAAGAGGAATTTTAACATTTAAAATGCAGGATGGTATGTGTCATGTTACTTCAAAACTCGAAGTAAGTTCGCAAGGCGTACCAACAGAATACAGAGGATTTGCTATTATTACTAATCCTTGTAGTACTGGACCAGCCTGCACTTGTTTTTTAAGAGAAATAAACAATGCTTTTGGCATTTTCATATTATTTTCTTTTAGACTTTCATCATTAGAAGATATTGTAAAGCGAAAAACTAGAATGTCAGAATGTATGGCCGTACGCAAAGATGATGGAACAACATTTGTATATCGATTATTAATTTCGGAAAATTTTATTAATGACGATGATATGAAGTATTTCGCTGGTTATTTAAGACTAGGAACTAATGAGAATACCTATTCTGGACGTGAACTAAATATATTAATTCATAGACAATACATTGACATTTTAGAGCAATATTTCATAGGAGATTATGAAACTCGCACCAATAATTTAGAATTGTATAGAGAGATAGAGGAGTATTTTGGTAGTGTCAATAAAAATGTTTATCACAACTTGATAAAAGAGGTAAAAAAGAAACTAATAAATATGGATGGCATAGTTACTATTTCAATGGATATGTTCAATCTAAATCAAAAAGAGCAACTTTTGCTTTTGGGCTGGATGTTTAACCATTGTTTATCTGCGCGACATGATAAAATAGAGAAGGTTTTAGATGATCATATTGAGAATATACACAAAGTCATATTTCCTAAAATGCATAATATAAAAGAAGATAATAATGTTTGCCAGAATAGTAGATGCAATATGAAAGATGAAATTATCTCCTATTTAAGTAGTGAGTTAAGTGGAAATAATATATATAAATATTCTCAAAAAGAGCAAGCAAAACTACAAGAATGGGGATGCAAATGTCGTAATTGTGAAAGTGCAAATGATAAATGTGAGATACTAGGGTTTTATAAAGAAAGTGAAACACAACGGAGAAGGTTATTATCATGAAAAAAAATAATAAATATGTAGAATTAGCCTCTCAACTTGTGCAAAATAAAATTGCTCAAAAGACAATAGTTTTTCTGATTGCTTCAAATGCTAATACATATTTATTTTTTTCAGGCGTTTTCGTATCTATATCAGTTACAATTGCTTTAGATTCGATTAATATTCAATATGAATTAAATAATATTTGCTATTTGGTTGTGCATTTTAGTTTGATGATATTAAGTTTTTTGGCGACATTACTATTAGCTAACATAGCAAATATATTACAAAAAGTCGATATTACTATTGCAGATGAATATTGCCGACTCAAATTTGATCAGCAAAAAGCACAAAATAAAAAAAATGAATTCGAAAATATTTTAAAAGATGCTTTTAGAATTCAAAATGATTTAAATAATGAGGAATTAACAAAACAATTATTAGTAACATATTTAAAAAAAGGATGCGTAACATTTTTTATGGTATTATGTATATTGTTACTGATAGGGCTAATAGTAATAAAGCAAGTATGTAAATGTTAAAAAAGTAAATACATTTAAGGAGATGTTTAATTATGAAAAAAACTTTATATATTTCTGATTTGGATGGAACATTGCTAAATAAGGAAGCAAAAATCACCACATTAACAAAGGATATACTTAATGATTTTATTGCAAAAGGACTTCAATTTACCATAGCAACAGCACGTTCTCTTTCACCAGTTAAAAAAATGTTGGCAGGCATCAATGTGAATATTCCAATTATCTTAATGAATGGAGTTTTGATTTATGATTTAACAGAAAGCAAATATGTTAAAATAAATAGAATTCCTTTAAAAATTGTGGCAAACATAATTGAGGATGTAAAAAATTATAACTTATCTGGTTTTATGTATGAATTAATGAATAATGAAGTTAAAATATATCATGAATTCGCTAGCCAAAGGAACATAACTAGTTATATTATTAACCGAGCCAAAAAATATAATTCAATAATGCCTTCAAGTGGATTGAGAGAAAAAGTATCAGAAAACATTGTATATTTTACGCTAATTGATACTAAAGAAAATTTGCAAGGACTTTATGATAAGCTATTATTAGAAGATGTAAGTATAGAGTTTTATAAAAATGTATAT
>CAMWMY010000164.1 GCA_947175465.1 uncultured Erysipelotrichaceae bacterium
ATTTTTCCAATTGCAAGTATAAAGGCTATAGAGGTTAGAGATATTTTAGAATAAAGGAGAACTGTCATCATATTAAAGTTATATTTTTAAAAGAAGGAATTGCAAATAATATTTGATGATTCGAAATATGTATATCTTCAAGGGGTAATAGAAAAAATATAGAAAAGAAATAATTTTTGAAATGAGTAGTGAATATTTAAGATAGAATTAAGGGGAGAGCAAGCATAATGTTATATACAAGAAACAGTAAATCAAAATATTATAAAATTATAACTTCAAATCAGAATGAGAGTTTTCTAATTGATTTAGAAGGAAATATTATGAATACAATTTTTCCTGCACTATGGTGGTATTATCCTCAAAAAGCTTATAAAATATCTAATGAACAAGCTCTTGCGCTTGAGGCGAGGGAGAAGATAATATCAATTCCTGCTCTCTTATTTATAGGTATTATAATAATATTCTCAAGATTTGTTGGATCTCATATACGGACCATAAATAAGGTAGTATTTGATACCTCTTTCCCAATTTCTGAGATTATGCTGTTACTGGCTTTTATAGCTTGTATTTTATTGAAACTATATTGTTATTATAGAAGTAAAAAAAGATTATCGAATATAATTAGTCTAGAAGAATGTGAACAAGTTAGAATCAAATTATTGAGAGAAAGACGATTGTTTAAACGTACTATTAGAGTATTATATTTTTACATAATACTATTACCGGCAATATTATTAGTTGCGGCTATGTATTTAGAATATAATCATATACTTGTTTTAATAATATTTCTATGTTTTACATGTTGTTACCTTTTTTCGAATATAATCATACCTCCACCTGTAAATATAAAGGATATAAAGATTATCGAATAGAAGATATATTCGTTGATGCTTAGTTTAGAAAGCATCAATTTTTTTATTTATCCCAAATGATGAACCTATATTGATAGGAAGAGTAGATATTTTGATTTTTCTTCTTATCATCAAAAAAATAAGACTTTGATGAATGAAATAAAAAAAGTTGCCGACACTAACAAAAGTATAAGAGCAAAAACATATGCTATATCATAGGATGGTGATGAAATGAATATCCGTTTTAATAAACAAGTGGCAACGATTATGAAAGATGCGCAAAAAGAAGCAAAGGATATGGGCAATAATTATATTGGTAGTGAACATATATTATTAGCGATAGTGCATGATACAACTTCAAATTTATCAAAAATATTAGCGAAGCAAGGAGTTTTCTACTTTCAGATGAAAGAAGATCTTATGATTTTATTTGGGATGCAAGATAAAGATGTTCAAGAAATTCAACTTACACAAATTGTTGAGCAAATGATTGAGCGTAGTATCGCTTTAGCAAAGGAAAAAAAGCAAAAAGTTGTTGATGTCGATACGTTGAGTATTGCCCTTTTGCAAACGCCTAATTGTGTAGCTAATGAGGTTTTACATCGCTATGAAATTCCTATGGACCGTATTCTTAAAGAATTATCGACATTGAATCTTCATGAGCTTGATCGTATGAAAGAGTTACGAAACTTAAATAAAGGTTATCATAATAAAGAAATTGTAGGAAGAGATCAAGAAATTGATCTTATGATTTCTATTTTATCTAGAAAAGATAAGGCCAATCCATTATTGATAGGAGAACCTGGAGTTGGAAAAACAGCACTTGTGGAAAAGTTAGCTTCTTTGATAGAAGAAAAAGAAGTTCCAAAGACTTTACAAGATTGTGTTATTTATGAGTTAAACTTAAATGCTCTTGTTGCAGGGACAAAATATCGAGGAGATTTTGAAGAGAAAATTCAAAATCTAATTACTTTGGTAGAGAAGTATCCTAATATTATTTTATTTGTAGATGAAATTCATCAAATGATAGGTGCAGGAAAGTCAGAAGGATCGATTGATGTGTCAAGTGTATTAAAGCCTTATTTAGCTCGTGGAAGTATTCGCTGTATTGGAGCTACAACGATTGATGAGTATGAGAAGTACATTGAGAAAGATCGAGCATTAGAGCGTCGTTTTCAAATTGTGATGGTCAAAGAGCCTGATCATAAAGCTACAATTCAAATGATGATTGCGAAATTAAAGGAATATGAACAATTTCATCATGTTAATATCCAAGAGGAAGTTATTGAGAAGATGGTTGAATATTGTGATTATTATATGCCTCAAAGAACATTTCCAGATAAAGCGATTGATGTCCTCGATTTAGCTTGTGTATCAGCAATTCGAGAACATAAAACGGTAGTGGATGAAGAAATCGTTCGCTCTGTGATTGAGCAGTTAACGGATATTCCAATTGCGACGAAAGATCGCTGTTTACATGTTCGACAATGTTTAGAGCGAAAACTTTTAGGGCAAGAAGATGTTATTGATAAAGTGATGCGTCAAATGCAGTGGATTGATTTAGGAATTATTCAAAATCGTCCATTAGGTGTATGGTTATTATTAGGAAATCGGGGTGTTGGGAAAACAACCTTTATTCATGAATTAAGCAAAGCATATTTTAACCAAGAAGAAGTATTAGAACTAGATATGTCTACTTTTGAGCTTCAAATACGCAACGTATTATCAAAAATTAAACGTAATCCTTATACGATAGTATCGATACAAAACTTACAAAATGCGAATGCCACACAGTTGCGATTTCTTAAACAAGGAGTAGAAAAAGGTTTTTTAGAGTTTGAAAATCAGAAAATTGATTTGCGTCATAGTTTATTAATTATGAGTGGTGATTTTCAATATGTAAAAAATGGAAGTTTAAAGTTTCATCAAAGCCATAATTGGCAAATACAAGCACAAAAAGAGTTAGGAGAAGACTTTATGCATATTTTTGATGAAGTTTATATTTTCCAAGATTTAAGTATATCTGTCAAAACGGATATTTTGCGAAAACAATTAATGAAATGGAATCGTGAATTAGCTGAAGATGTTGTCCAAAATGTTGTTTTTGAGTGTAAGAGTTTAGAAGATGCTTATCGTATGATTCGAAAAAAGATGGAAAGTGTCTAAAAAGAAAAATAAATGTATAAAAATAGTATTCTTGTGCACAATAATATATAGGAGGTATGTATATGAAAATAATAAATTGCATTGCACTTCTATTATGTATTATTGGGGCAATTAACTGGGGACTTATTGGTGCTATGAATGTCAATGTTGTTTCTTCCTTATTTGGAGATATGAGCATGTTGTCAAGAATTATTTATGTCCTTGTAGGAATTAGTGGACTTTATTTAATTACTTTTTTCTGGAAGTTAGATAATGGAAATATGTAAACAGAAATATCTAGTAGAGATAGAAAGCTACTAGATATTTTTTATTTTTATAAAACTTTTCATAATTCACATTTCTTTCCACCTATGTTACACTGTAGCTATAGTGAACATAAAAAGGTGGGGTTATCCCCAAGATGAAAGCCACCAGTATATCTGATGGTTATTTATTTTATGAAATGGTTAGGGAATGAAGGGGGAAAACGGAAATGAAGAAAATTTCAAATGTCTTTTTAACATTTATTTTATTCATAAGTGTTATGCTATGTGGTTA
>CAMWMY010000165.1 GCA_947175465.1 uncultured Erysipelotrichaceae bacterium
CTAAAATCATGTCCATTTACTGGCCCTATGTAATCTAAATTGAATTCTCCAAAAATAGAGGTATCTACCACATTATCTCGCAGTGAATTTTTAACATTACGCAATTTTTCTAAAATTTCCTGTCCCATTTTCGAAGAAGACAATGCTCCTGATAAATCTTCTTTTAAATTAGTATATGATTTAGAAGTACGAAGTTTCGTAAAGTTCCCTTTCATTGCTCCTACATTTTGTGAAATCGACATATTATTATCATTAAAAATAATAATCATATTTCGTTTTTCACTTCCAATTTGATTAAGAGCTTCCATGGCCATACCTCCAGTTAAAGCTCCATCACCAATAATAGGAATGACATGATACTTCTCTTTTTCTAAATCTCTGGCAATACACATTCCAAAAGCAGCAGATAGCGAAGTAGAAGAATGCCCTGCTTCCCAAACATCATGCACACTTTCTAAGCGTTTTTGAAAGCCAGATAAACCTTGGTATTTACGTAAAGTCTCAAATTGCTGTGCACGCCCAGTTAAAATTTTATGTACATAGGCTTGATGACCTACATCAAATAATAGCTTATCTTTAGGGGAGTCAAAAACATAATGCAGTGCTAAAGTAAGCTCTACAATTCCTAAATTACTAGAGAGGTGTCCTCCTGTTTTAGAAATATTTCCAATTAAAAAAAGGCGAATATTTTTAGCTAATTCTTGTAATTGAGCAATATCAAGCTTCTTTATCATTGATGGATCTTTTATTTCATAAGGATTCATAAACATCCTCCTTTCAGCATGTTCTATCTTTTAATTGGGTTAAAAAGATAGCAAAAGCTTGGGTATCAAAAGAAAGCTGAGCTAATAAGGCTAGTGCTTCTTCATATAAAGAGATAACAAGTTCTTGCGCTTTATCAATTCCTAAGATACTTACACTTGTAGCTTTGTCATTTTCAATATCACTTTGTGCATCTTTTCCTAATTGCTCACTAGAAGCTGTAACATCTAAAATATCATCTTGTACTTGAAAGAGTAAACCTATTGTATATCCTAACTTTGAAAGTATCTCGATATCTTCATCTTTGTTTGCTAAATAGGCAGCACAAATAAGTGGTAAAACAATAAGTTTTCCTGTCTTATGAAGATGCATATCTTGAATTTCTTGCCAATTTTTTATCATCTTTTCAGCTTCTAAATCTTTTATTTGTCCTAAAATCATACCATTTGCACCTGCATATTCTCCAAATGCTTTCGTGATTTTATGATTTATAAGCATATCTTCACTTGCACTAGAAGCTTCTATAAACGCTTGTGTCAATAAAGCATCACCCGCTAAAATAGCGGCTGCCTCATCAAAAGCAATATGACAAGTTGCTCTACCTCTTCTTAACGTATCATTGTCCATAGCAGGTAAATCATCATGAATTAAGGAATACGTATGGAGCATCTCAATTCCTGCAGCTGCCTTATATCCGACTTGCTCTTCTATTCCATATCCTTGTAGTACAGTAAATAATAATTGAGGGCGTATACGCTTACCACCATATAATAAGCTATACTCCATAGCTTCCTTTACTTTAGAATCTTTGATAGAAGCTAAAGAAGATTTTAAGTATGCTTCAAATGGTTTCATATTATGAATTTCCTTCTTGATAACTATTTAATAATTCTTGTACTTTGTTTTCAAAGCCTTTTAATTGTTGATCACATTGATTAACAAGTTGTAATCCTTCTTCAAATAAAGAAATAGCTTCTTCTAATTCAATTTCATTTTTTTCTAACGTAGCGACAATTTCTTCTAACTTTGACATTGCTTGTTTAAATGGTATCTTCTTTTCCATATGATAACTCCTCTTTTTCTTTTATCGTTGCACGTATAGCTCCATCTTGAAGTCTTATACGAATTTCATCTTCTTGTTCTACATCATGAATAGATGCAATAATCTTTTTATCTTTATATGCAATACTATATCCCCTATGTAATATTTTTAAAGGAGAATACGCATCTAATAATGCAACATGCTCTTTCATTGTATGTTTAGCATGCATTTTGATTTGTTCCATTTTTAAATTCATATCCATGAAAAGTTGTTGTAATTTTTGTCTATCTTCTTCAATATGTACTTTTGCTATATGAGAAAGCTGATGCGCATACTTTTGTAACTGGTATTTCTTTTGATGATGCATCGTTTCCATTTGAAATAATGACTTTGATTGCATCGCCAACCGCAAACGCTCTTGTTGAACATAAAGAAGAGGATTTTTAAAAAAACGATGTGAACATAAAGGCTGTAATGTTACTTGATGACGTTGTAATATTGTTTTTATATTTCTAATTAATTGTGCTTTTAATCTATTTTGATATTCTAAAACCTCATAAATATCTGGAGTAATTAATTCAGCAGCAGCTGTTGGTGTAGGAGCTCGAGCATCACTTACATAATCAACAAGTGTTGTATCTGTTTCATGTCCTACTCCTGTTACAATTACCGTCTCCATTTGATAAATAAAACGTGCCAATGCTTCATCATTAAAGCACCATAAATCTTCAATTGCCCCACCACCACGTGCAAGCAATACAACTTCATGATGATTACTCTCTACTTGTTGAAGTGTTTCGATAATACATTTACTAGCATGTATTCCTTGTACTAAACTTGGATAAATCTGAACATTTGCTAAAGGCCACCGCCGTGCAATCGTTGTTAACATATCTTGGAGTGCAGCTCCTTCTTTTGCACTTACAATGGCAATATCTAATGGATATAGAGGAAGTGGTTTTTTATGCTCTTTTGCAAATAATCCCTCTTTTTGCAACGTTTGTTTTAATTGTTCATATTGTAAATACAAATCACCTAGACCATCAATTTGCACTTTTGTAACAAACAACTGACAAGAGCCATGTGGTTCATACATCGAAACCGATGCACTTACGATAACTTGCATCCCCTCTTTTAATAAGATTTGACACTTTGATGCATAGGATGCAAACATAACACAAGAAATTTTTGACTTCGCATCCTTTAAAGTAAAGTACCAATGACCACTTCGATGATTCGTAAAATTTGATATTTCCCCTTTTATTAAAATAGATTGTAAATTTAGATCATTATCAAATACTTGTTTTATATAGCGTGTTAAAGATGAAACACTAAAAACAGCATTTTTCATAGTTGATGTAGCACACCATTAATAAGTTTATATGCATCATCATCACAATATTTTTTAGATAATCTTACAGCTTCATCTATAACAATTGCCTTAGGAGCTGTTTCTAAATCCAATTCACAACTCGCTAAAATCAAAATCGATTGTTCTATATAGCCTAAACGATCAAATTCCCAATCTCCTTTTAATACTTCATTCATTTTCTGTATATAAATATCTTTATATTTCATCGCATCCATTGTTCTGTCTCTTATACAACTCTCCGAGCACACGAGACTAAGGCGAATGTCGGTTGCCGTCT
>CAMWMY010000166.1 GCA_947175465.1 uncultured Erysipelotrichaceae bacterium
ATATGAAGGTATAAGAAAAACGATAGGGCAACTATCAAGGATAAAAACATTTTTATATAAATAAAACCTTTAATTTAGCGATAATCATCACTATTTTTATCAATTATAAAAAAATAAAAAAATCTTTTTTTCTTTTATAATCGAAAAGATTGACAAGAGGAAAAATGAATGATAATCTATGATTAGTTAGCTAAAGCTAACTTAATTGTTTAATTAAGTATTGGCTTTAGATAACCTGATGTATTAGACTAGGAGGATGGTAATGGATATATTGAATAAAATAATGAAAAAAAGGGGTATATGTCTCATCATCCTATTCGTATTAAGTATTCTTTCATTAAATATAGGAGTAAAAGAATTTCATTTATTGGATTTATTAATGGGAAAAAGCAGTGATGTTGAACTTGCTATTTTAAGTAGAATTCCCCGCTTACTCAGTATTCTTGTAACAGGAGCTAGCTTAAGTATTGCTGGTTTAATCATGCAGACGATTACAAATAACAAATTTGTATCTCCTTCTACTGCAGGGACAATGGAATGGTGTCGATTCGGAGTTATGTTAGCTATTTTACTATTTGGCTCTCAATCTTCTTTCTTTAAAATGCTCATTGCTTTTATTACAGCATTTCTAGGAACGATATTATTCATGAAAGTATTATCCAAAATCAAATATAAAGATGCTGTCCTTGTACCTTTAATTGGTATGATGATGGGAAGTGTCGTTAGTTCCATTACAACTTTTTTCGCTTATCGCTTCGACATTATTCAAAATATGTCATCTTGGCTACAAGGAGATTTCTCCTTAGTGATTAAAGGTAGTTATGAACTTTTATATTTGGGAATTCCTTTTTTAATACTTGCATGTATTTATTCACATCATTTTACAATTGCTGGTATGGGAGAATCTTTTTCAAAAAACCTTGGATTAAATCATCAAAAGATTGTTATGCTTGGACTTATCATTGTAGGATTAATAACTTCTACTACGGTTGTAACAGTTGGAAGTATTTCTTTTATAGGATTGATTATTCCAAATATTATTTCTATTTATAAAGGTGATAATCTAAAGCATACCCTTTTTGATACAGCCATGGTTGGTGCTGGTTTCTTATTAATTTGTGATATGATCGGTAGAGTTCTTATTGCACCATATGAAATACCTATTAGCGTAATTGTATCGGTTATTGGAAGCTTTCTTTATCTCCTTCTCATATTAAGGAGGAAAGTACATGCGTAAATACAATTTATCAAAAACACCCTATAAAAAGATCATGTTGTTTTCATTCCTTATTTTAGTTGTTTTATGTACTATGTATTTATTTATCGGTATAAATGCAAATAACTGGGAATTTTTTCTACCAAGACGAGGAATTAAAATTATAGCTATTCTTATGATAAGCTATTGCATCGGTTATTCTTCTCTTGTCTTTCAAACCATTACAAACAACAAAATCTTAACACCTAGTGTTATGGGGCTAGACTCTCTATATTTATTTATTCAAACCATTATCGTCTATTTTTTAGGAAGTAAGCAATTAGCAATGATGGATGGATATGGAAATTTCTTTTTATCTTTAGGAGCAATGCTATTATGCTCTTGGTTACTTTTCCTTCTATTGTTTAAACGTGAAAATAAAAGTATTTATTTTCTAGTTCTTACAGGAATGATTATTGGTAACTTTTTTCAAGGACTATCTACTTTTATGCAAGTCTTACTAGATCCTAATGAATTTAGTATTTTACAAGGCAAAATGTTTGCAAGCTTTAATAATATTAATACTTCACTTTTAGGTATTAGTATTGTTGTAATTGGAATTGTCATTTTAATTTCTTATAAAGATTCCTCATCTCTAGATGTTTTATCTTTAGGAAAAGATACTTCGATTAATCTTGGTATCTCTTATGACAAACTTGTTTTAAAACAATTAATGATTGTTTCCTTACTTGTTTCTATTTCCACTGTTTTAGTTGGTCCTATTACCTTTTTAGGTATCTTAATTATTTCTCTTACAAGAAATTTAATATCGACCTATCGACATACTTATTTGGGAATCCAAGTATCTTTACTAGGAGGTATCTTCCTCATTGCAGGACTCCTCATTGTTGAGCGTATATTCAAATTTGAAACAACAATGAGTGTGATTATTAACTTCATAGGTGGTCTTTATTTCTTGTATATCATGATAAAGGAGAGAAAACAATGATAGAAGTTGAAAAAATAGTGAAAGCCTATGGCGATCATCTTGTGCTTAACGAAATTGATGTTCAATTACCAAAAGGAAAGCTCATTGCTTTTATTGGTAGTAATGGTGCTGGAAAAAGTACTTTATTATCCATTATTGGTAGAACATTACAAAAAGATCAAGGAGAAATTCGTATTGATGATATCGAATTATCAAAATGGAAGAGTCAAGAATTAGCAAAACGTCTTGCGATTTTAAAACAATCAAACCATATTATGATTCGTTTAACTATAGAAGATCTTGTAGCTTTTGGTCGCTTTCCTCACTCTAAAGGACATTTAACTCCTCATGATAAACAAAAGATTGATGAAGCTATCGAATATATGGGTTTACAATCTTTAAAAAAATCTTATTTAGATGAACTAAGTGGTGGACAAAGACAAATGGCTTATATTGCTATGGTCATTGCACAAGATAGTGATTATATTTTCTTAGATGAGCCTTTAAATAATTTGGATATGAAACACTCTGTTCAAATTATGAAAATATTAAAAAAGCTTGTGAAAGAAATGAATAAGACAATTTTAGTAGTTATTCATGATATCAACTATGTATCCTATTATAGTGATTATATTATTGCCTTAAAAAATGGACGTATTATTGCGGAAGGTGATAATAAAGATATTATGAATCCTACCATCTTGAAACAAGTATATGATATTGATATGGATATTCGTGAAGTAAACGGAAAACGTATTTGTGTATATTATGAATAGGAAAGAGGTAAATATGAAAAAATATATAAAAAAATTCACATTATGTTTATTTGTAGGTTTATTAACATTAGCTACAGGTTGTAGCAATAACCAAAGTTCAGCAAGTGCAGATAGTACAATTGAAATAACACATTCAAAAGGAAGTGCATCCGTTAAGCAAAACGCTAAAAAAGTTGCTGTCTTTGATTTTGGAGTTTTAGATATTATGGATAATTTAAATATCGATGTAGAATATGCAATTCCATCCGATAGCTTACCTACTTATTTATCAAAGTTTGAAAATGCAACAAATGCTGGAGGTATTAAAGAACCAGATTTAGAAGCACTTTATACTTTCCAACCAGATGTTATCTTTATTTCAGGACGTCAAGAAAGTTATTATGAAGAATTAAGTAAAATCGCACCTACTGTATATCTGTCTCTTATCCACATCACCGAGCCCACGAGACTAAGGCGAAGCTCGTAAGCCGTGTTATGGGT
>CAMWMY010000167.1 GCA_947175465.1 uncultured Erysipelotrichaceae bacterium
ATCATATATCATAAAAAGTCATCCTATACAAAAGTTAGGATGACTATTTTTTATAAAACAATAGCGATTACATTCCCTTTTCCTTTATTCACTAGTTTTGTTAGAATATCTTGTAAGCGTACCCTTGCTGCTTCAGGAATCATTGATAATTTTGCATTTAATCCATCTCTGATTAAATCTGATAATTTACGTCCAAAGATATCGGAATCCCAAATTGTTTGATTATCAATACCTGCATCTCTTAGTAAATAATTAATGAGCTCTTCACTTTGTTCTTTTGATCCAATAATAGGTTCAAAAGAGCTTTCAACATCAACTTTAATCATATGAATACTTGGAGCTATTGCTTTTAATTTTACTCCATAACGACTCCCTTGTTTAATAATTTCAGGTGTGCTTAGTTCTATATCTTGCAAAGATGCACTTGCAAATCCATATCCAGTTTGTTTTACCATTTTTAATGCTGAAGCTACTGCATCATATTCTCTTTTTGCTTTTGCATAATCTTGCATTAAAGATATTAGCTGTGCTTTATCTTGAATCTCAATTCCTATTATCTCTTTTAAGATTTCATTATATAAACCAGGACGAACACTAATATCTACATTAACAATTCCCATCCCTGTATCAATAGTAGCAATATTGCTAGATTCGATATATTCATTTTCATTTAATACATTTGTGATATTTTCTACTTCACGTAAGCGATCTACTGTTGACATACTTTCTTGAATCGTATCATTAAAGCTTTTCTTTAACCAATGTTCATCATTTAATACAGCAATCCATTGTGGCATATTAATATTAATTTCTGAAACTGGGAATTCATATAATGCTTCTCGTAAAATATCATGAACATCTTGTTCACTCATATTGTTAACTGAAATAGCTAATACAGGTACTTCGTATTTCTCTTTTAATTTTTCTACAACCATATTACATCCTGCAGAGCCAACATTGGCACTATTTACAACAACAATAAAAGGCTTCCCTAATTGTTTTAATTCATCAATAACCTCAGCTTCTGCCTCAATATAAGCTTCTCTTGATAAATCTGTTATAGATCCATCCGTAGTAACTACAATCCCGATCGTTGAATGATCTTGAATTACTTTTTGTGTTCCTGTTTTCGCAGCTTCATTAAAAGGAACTGGTTCTTCATTCCAAGGTGTACGTACCATACGAATTCCATCTTCATCTTTATATCCTTTTGCTTCTGGAATAACATAACCAACACAATCTACTAATCGTACATTCACATTAAATCCATCTTCAAATTCAATTAATGCGGCATTATTAGGTACAAATTTAGGTTCTGTCGTCATAATTGTTTTCCCTATACCAGCTTGAGGTAATTCATCAATCATACGTGCTTTTTCATATTCATCAGTTACATAGGGAATTACTGCTTTTTCCATAAAACCTTTAATAAAAGTAGATTTACCTACACGTACAGGACCTACAATCCCTAAGTAAACATCTCCGCCTGTTCTCTGCGCTATATTTTTTAAAATATCTGTGGTATTCATAGTATATCCTCCCTTAGTCACTTTTAATGTATGTTTGAAGAATTTCGTTTATGCTATTCTATGCATAAAAAATATATTTCTTATAAAAGAAAAAACATGTATTTGTTCTTCTAATACATGTTGTCTTTATAAAAATATAGTTTGAAATAAGGTTTAGATATCTATTCTATCGTTCCAATCTCACTCAAAGATAATCCTTTATTTTGATCTTTCGCCCATTTAATTCCCCATTCATTCATAAATAATATCATATTTCTTCCTTTTAAATCACGAATTCTTTTTGAATCTTGCGTTAAATTTAAAGTATTAGGATTTATACTTTGGTCATCAATCCATCTTACGCATTGATAAGGCAGTATTTCTAATTTAATATCCACATTATATTCATTCTTTAAGCGTTGTTCTAGAACCTCAAATTGTAAGACTCCTACGCCTCCTACAAAGATTTCTTCCATACCAATGTTAATTTCTTGAAATACCTGTATTGCCCCTTCTTGCGCAATTTGTGTAATTCCTTTTAAAAACTGTTTTCTTTTCATAGTATCTTTTTGCGTAATTCGTGCAAAATGTTCAGGTGCAAAAGTAGGAATTTTTTGAAATTCAAATTTATGACTGATATCACATAGAGTATCCCCGATAGAGAATATTCCTGGATCAAATACTCCAATTACATCCCCTGCATATGCTTGTTCAATAATTTCACGATCTTGCGCCATAAATTGTTGCGGCTGTGTGAGTTTTATTTTCTTTTTTCCTTGTGTATGATATACTTCCATTCCTTTTTCAAATTTACCACTACAAATTCTCATAAAAGCAATACGATCACGATGTGCTTTGTTCATATTAGCTTGGATTTTAAATACAAAAGCAGAAAATTTAGAATCAAAAGGATTAATTTCTCCAATAGAAGAATTTCTTGGAAGTGGTGATGTTGTCATTTTTAAAAAGTGCTCTAAAAAAGGTTTAACTCCAAAATTCGTTAAGGCACTTCCAAAAAAGACAGGTGTTAATTTTCCTTTTGCTACTTTTTCTTCATCAAAATCAGTACTTGCAATATCTAATAATTGTACATCTTCATATAGTTGATCAAAAGCATGGTCACCTAGATGTGAACGGAAACTATCATCCTCTAAACTCCCCTCTACAACTTCAGTTTCTTTTTGTCCATGATGTCCTCCTTGAAAAGTAAGAATACGCTTTTCTTCTCTTTCATAAACACCTTGAAATTCTTTTCCTGAACCAATTGGCCAGTTCATTGCATAGGTTGCTATCCCAAGTTCTTTTTCAATATGCTCTAATAATTGAAATGGGTCCATAGCTGATCGATCCATTTTATTAATAAAAGTAAAAACAGGAATATTTCGTAATAAACAAACTTTGAATAACTTTTTTGTTTGTGCTTCTACTCCTTTTCCAGCATCAATAACCATAACGGCACTATCAGCAGCCATAAGTGTTCGATAAGTATCTTCTGAGAAATCTTGGTGTCCTGGTGTATCTAATATATTGATACAATAATCATTATATTCAAACTGTAAAACAGAACTTGTTACTGAAATTCCTCTTTGTTTTTCTATTTCCATCCAATCACTTACAGCATGTTTACTTGCTTTTTTTCCTTTTACAGAACCTGCTTGCATAATTGCTCCACCATACAACAATAATTTCTCTGTTAATGTTGTTTTCCCTGCATCAGGGTGCGAAATAATAGCAAATGTTCTTCTACGTTTTATTTCTTGCACATCATCAAACATCGTAATTCCTCCTAAATATCATATGTTGTATATTATATCATGAAGTGAAAATGAAATTCAATAATGGAAAAAGTCCAATAAAAAAGAGAAGGAAATTATATAAATATCTTTCACAATCATTAGTATTTATATTTATCC
>CAMWMY010000168.1 GCA_947175465.1 uncultured Erysipelotrichaceae bacterium
CACTTGATTCCCTGTGTGCCGATTGGATGTGGGAAAGAAGGCTGAGGCAGGAGGATCACAAGTTCAAGGCTAGACTAACTTTTATTTTTTCTTACTTTTTTGTTTTAATTTTGGTTGTGTTTTTATTTTTGTCCAGCCATAAACAAATCAAAATAAATTATGTATGTTTTGTATTCCCTACATTGTAAGTTAATATTTCACTAGAAAAATCGCACAACTCTTGCCATGTGCTTATGTGACAAGCTTTGTTTCTAAAATGTGCTGCATTTTTTACTCCTTTTATGTACATGCAAATATGCCGCCTGGCCTCTTTCATGGCTATAATTTCACCTTTATATTCGCACATCTTTTTTATATGCATCAACATGACTGAAACTTTTTTCTCAAGCGTAGGCGAAAAATAAAGTTTATTTGCAAAAAAGTTATTTATTTCATCAAATATAAACGGATTGCCGATCGCACCTCGGCCCACCATAACAAAATCACAACCTGTTTTATTTATCATATCTGAAGCGTCCTGGGCACAGGTTATATCGCCATTTCCTATGACCGGAATATCTACAGCATTTTTCACTTCATATATTGATTTCAAGTCCACTTTTCCCGAGTACGTATCTTCTCGAGTTCTTCCGTGTACTGTTATGGCATCTGCTCCTGCTGCTTCACATACTCTTGCAACTTCCACTGCATTTAAACTTTTAGAATCCCAGCCTTTCCTTATTTTTACAGTTAATGGTATATTTATGGACTTACGAACAGCAGTCACTATTTCAAAACATAATTGTGGATCTTTCATAAGCACTGCCCCACCACCACTTTTATTTACTTTAGGGGCAGGACAGCCCATATTGATGTCGATGGCACTAGGGTTATATCTTAATGCAAATTCAGCAGCTTTGCACATAGAACCCGGATCATTTCCAAATATTTGTACGCCGCACGGTTTTTCATTTTCAGCTAATTTCATTAACTCCATAGATTTCTTGTCATTATACGATATAGCTTTCGAGCTAACCATTTCACTTATTACATACCCGGTTCCAAATTCTTTGGCAATCTCCCTAAACGCTCTATCTGTAATGCCTGCCATTGGCGCCAAAAAGGCTTTTTTGTTTTTATCTATCAGTTCTATAAACTGCAAGGCACTTTCCTCCATTTTTGCTCATAATAGTATCCCATTATATCATAAAATTAAACATTAGCGCCAACTTGCTAATTTAATATTGACATTTATAGCACTGAAGTATATAATTAAATAAATTTGCGAGTGTGCTGGAACAGGCAGACAGGCACGTTTGAGGGGCGTGTGTCTTTGACGTACGGGGTCAAGGCCCGGCACTCGCACCATACTGGAGAACCATTAGGGACTTGATTATTTTTTGGGTTCTCCTTTTTGAAGAGTGTATTGTATTAAGCAATTTGCTCTTCTTTTTTTCGCGCGAAATTCTTTGATACAACTTTCTCGTTCGAGTTTTGACATTTTTGGAATTTCTATATGACCTATCATTTTGTAATAAATCTCTACTTCTTGAATAGTTTCTCCCATTATTTCTTCGCGGTGATGCACCACAATTTTGTCAATGAACTCTTGTAAAATATCGAGTGTCAACTCCTCTATTTCAGAATATTTTCTGACAATTTTAAGGAATCCGTCAGCGTTCAGCTCATGCTGTTTCTCTTCAGCAACTATCTTTTTCATGTTTTTTATTTGAGCTTTAAGTTCAAATTGCTCATCCTCGTATTTTTGAGACAGCTTCAGAAATCTTTGCTCTGATAGATGCCCTAAGATTTTTTCCTCAAAGACTTTTTCACACAAGGTGTCAAGTTCTTTATCTTGAGCAATCATTTTATTTAATGCCTCAATATTCTTCTTTTGCGTTGCTTGAATACGTTTATAATCTTCATCAACGACTATTTTTACAAATTCATCTTCAAACTCAGTTGCAAACCTCACGATATTCGCAATGGCGTTTTTTACTAAGTCCGTAAGTACGTCAACCCTTATATGATGTGTCTTTTTGCAAAGTCCATTTTGCTCTCGATTATTTTTACATGAGAAATAATGATTATCAGGATTATCATGTGTGAATTTGTAATTTAGATTCGCGCCGCAATCGGAACACCGTAAAAAACCTGCGAACATATTCTTTTCGGTATGTCTTGATTTTTGACATTTAGTGGTTTTAAAAGTTTTTTGTATCATTTCAAAGAGTTCTCTATCGATTATCGGCTCATGGACATTTTTGTGTATTTGCCAATTTTCTTTATCGTTTTCAATACGCCTCTTAAGTTTAAATGGATTTACTATAAGTTTTAAAATTGACTACATCTCCGACATACGATTGATTAGACAGTATTTTCCGAACCATTACGTGTGTCCACAAATATTCTCTAAGTGGTGGCTTACGCAGTGGTTTTTTAAAGCCTTTTTTTGCATAGACCGAGAGAATATAAACTTTTTCTCTTTTAAGAATTTTTGCAATCCCGTTCATGCTTTCGCCTTGTTTTCTAAGATTAAATATGTGCCGGACAACATCGGCAGCTTCTTCACCAACTGCCCACCGTTTTTTATCAACTTCGTCATATTTATAACCATATGCTGGGTGCCTGATTGCATAGCCTTGACTGTTTTTTATTTTAAGTGTTGACCGCATTTTTCGGCTCATATCTTTAGCATACCATTCATTCATAATGTTTCTAAATGGTGTAAAATCATCTTCACCTTTTTCGCTGTCAACTCCGTCATTTACAGCTATTAATCTAACATCATGCATTGGTAATATTGATTCTGTAAGCTGTCCAACTTCAATGTAGTTCCTTCCAAGACGAGACATATCTTTTACGATTAAAGTTTGTACCTAGTCAGATTCAATTAGTTTAAACATTTCTCTAAAACCTTGCCGATTAAATGTAACACCTGAAATTCCATCGTCAATGAAAACCTTTACGTTTCTAAATCCATGCTCTTTTGCATACCGTGTGAGGAGTGTCCTCTGATTTGAAATACTGTTGCTTTCACCCTCTAAATCATCGTCTCGCGATAATCTCAAATATAAAGCGGTTATTTTATCGTTTGGTAAAATATTGTTTGACTGTTTCAATTAGCCTTTCTCCTTTCAAATTAACAGCCAAAAACAATGTTTACATTATAATTATATCATATTTTTTGGCTTTATGGAGCAATTTAGCTCGATTTTTCTTTGAACCTCTGATATTAATAAATTTTTGATTTTTTCTTTTAACGTTTCGCCATTATTATCAAAATAAGAGTTTATAATATAGGTTGTTTTTCCGAATTTTAGTTTTACTATGTTTCTCAAATGAGATTTTTTCAAATGAATCAGTCAATGTCTCTTATACACATATGACGCTGCCGAGGATAAGGCTCGTGTAGATCTCGGTGGTCGCCGTATCATTAAA
>CAMWMY010000169.1 GCA_947175465.1 uncultured Erysipelotrichaceae bacterium
AAATAATTTTTATTTAAATAATTGCCAAGATTTTTCAATTGTAAAATTGAATACACTTCATAAACTATACTTGCAAGGGCGAGAAATGATTATTGATTAAAAGTTTAATTATACGTTTTAAATTCAATTTTCATTTTTCACCTTTGCAAGTAAACAGTAAAAGAGGTGTATTCAAATGTCAAGCAATAAGAATGTAGTTCCAGAGGCTAAGGAAGCTCTTAACAGATTCAAGATGGAAGCTGCTGCTGAGGTTGGTGTTAACCTTAAGAACGGTTACAATGGTGACCTTACTTCAAAGCAGGCAGGTTCAGTAGGCGGCCAGATGGTTAATATAATGTGTCCTGTACGAACGGTACATTTCAACCGAGAAATCCGCACAATAAACGAACACAATTTACCGCTTACATATGAATTCTACATAGCAGTATAAAATAATCAGTTGATACATATCCCATAAACAAAGCCGAGAGTGAAACGCTCTCGGCTTTGCTTGTCTGCTTCGCTTTCGACTTGTTCGGAAATTCCGACAAGTTGAGCTTTACAAAATGTTCTTTCTGAATTTTAATACTTTTCTATCAACCAATCTAAGACATTTATTCTTTTTATTCCGTCATAATCAGCCTCAGGATCATCATCTAAAGTTAATATAACTTTAGGGTAATTATCCGAAATTTTTTGCAATGGAAGAAGTTCTCTGTTCAGTGTATTTTCATCTCTTACCGTGGCAGCCACCTGAAAATATTCTATCTGCTTTTTATCCATAGCAACAAAATCAACTTCCAGATCATCAATCTTGCCTACATAAACATCATAACCCCTGCGTATAAGCTCAAGATACACAACATTTTCAAGAATATGCCCTACATCAGTTGACCGTGTGCCTAACAACATATATCTAAGTCCCATATCAACTGCATAATACTTTTCAAGCGTTTTAAGATACTGTTTGCCTTTTACATTATATCTTTTTGCCTGATACATTACAAAACTTTCTGTTAATGCACTTACATATTTTTCAACAGTTTTAACATCTATTTTTCTGCCCATAGATGTCATTGTATCGGCAATTTTCTTTGTAGACATAGGATTACCGATATTGTCAAAAAGAAATCTTGTGATACTCTCAAGCATCATTGTATCCGTTATTTTTTTTCTGTTTGCAATATCCTTAACTACTATTGAGTTGTATATGCCTTCCAAATAATTATATAATTCTTTGGGAGTATCTCTTAATTCAAGAGTATACGGAAATGAACTGTTTTCAATATAATCAGCATATTTTCTTGAAAGTTCTTTAGTATCTCCAGTGCTTTCAATATATTCTTTAAACGATAATGGCAACATTTTAATCTCAACATATCTGCCTGATAAGAGAGTTGCTATCTCACTGGAAAGCATATACGCATTAGAACCGGTTATATATACATCAACATTTTTCTTGATATATAGACTATCAACTATTCTTGGAAAATCTTCTACATGTTGAATTTCATCAAGAAAAATATAATTCATTCCTGTATCTGATAATTTTTCTTTAATATATGAATAGAGTTTTGATGGCGTACGCAATTCGTAGTTATCATAATCTTCAAAATTTATTGAAATAATATTATTATCAGAAACACCATTTGATTTGAGATAATTTTGAAAAATTTCCATTAATGTTGATTTACCGCATCTGCGAATACCTGTAATCACTTTGATAAGTTGTTTGTCTCTTAAAGCAATAAGTTTGTCTAAATATTCTTGTCTGTTTATTATACTATTTTCAAAAACCACTAAATCTCACCTCAATTATATTATATCCCAAAAAACGAGAAAATCAACAAGTTTTCGGAATTTTTTCCAAAAACTTGTTGACACATTTTGATATTTATATATTATTCAATTTACCGAAATTTCCAAACAGTTGAAATTTTTATATATAATACATTTTCAATGATACACATTATTACTATTATCAAACGGATATACAGTTTTCAATATATTATCCTCAACAGTGAATATGTAAATAGAATTGCCGTAAAACTTTGCAACTGTTTCTTCGTCATAATTTTGCTCAGCAGATTCTAATTTTACTCTTAAATCGCCCATTGCTCTGTCGGAAGTTTTTCCGTACTTAAAAGCGTTGTTCATCAATTCAGTCTGCTTGTAGCCGGATACACCTAATCTCTCCACCATTCTTTGTGATGCGTGATTGGTCATAATCGGAACATTTTCAATTTGCTTATACTGTGGCGGAATATTTCTGACAGGAGGTTGATATTCAGGCGGATTGTAATTGTTACTGTCATCTTCTGATTTTGACTTGCCTGCTGCAATGATAAGGACTGCAAATGCAACCAAAACAGCAAATATAATCAGAAACCATATTATGCTACTCACAGTGTTTCCTCCATCAACTCAAATCGTTTAACTATTTTGCCGTCAATTTCAACATCATCATTCCACATAGATACAGGTCTTACCCATATTTTATCAGGAACATTGACATCCTGATAAACCACCATATCTTCAAGTATTTCGCTATGCTTTGCAATATGCAAAACCTTATACGTATTACCTTTGTAATGACGATAAGTACCCAACTTAATTCCACTCATAAAGATTCACCTAATTTCTTTAATCGCTTATTACTACTATTTAATCTATCACAAGAATTGCCTTATGTCAAACAGCATTGGTTCACGTATTATTTTATCTATTTCATCATATCTGAAATTATAAATACCAGTTATAAACAATCCAGGCACTAAAATATAGATTATTGTATTTGGAATATGAATATGATATATTTATTATATTATAACGCTTATCAGAGGAGTATTCTATGGCAGCTCATATTTTTGTATTAAGTGAAGAAAACTATAGAATTTGCATAACAAAAGGTATTGTGGCATTACCAGAAGCAAAAGAAGGTAGTCGTCGTGATAATGTTTTTGATGGCTTACTTTCAAGAATTTCAATGGTTAAAGAAAACGATTATATTTTGATGTATGTAATGGGAATAAAAGAACTTAGAGGAGTATGGCTTGCTGAAGGTGAACCATTTTATGATACCACTAAAATTTTTAACGACAAAATATATCCTTTTAGAAGTAAGATCAAGTGCTCGAATTATAATTTTAAAAATCCACTTCATTTAAATGATATATATGATTTGCGAAACAATGGAAAAATATGGACATGGGCTTTACAAAGAGCAACAGGAACTAATGCTATGTTTTCAATTTCTGATGGAGAATTTGATATCCTATTAAATGAATATGCAAAAATTAATCCTTTTTCATCAGAAAAAAACATTATTCCCGAACCATATTCGTATCATAAAAACAATCTTGTTGAATATATTCACTTTAACAAAAACGCCCCTAAATTTGAGTATTCTGTTATGACTTTATTAAAT
>CAMWMY010000170.1 GCA_947175465.1 uncultured Erysipelotrichaceae bacterium
ACGCCCAAAAAGGCTAGTGAGTTGGAATAGATTTACCTTGCCTAAATAAATGCCCCACCTTTAGCAAAAAAACTAAAAATGGGGTTTAGGGCAACGCCCCAATTAAAGGGTGGTGGGTTGGAATAGATTTAATACCCCTACTCCCAACATTTAACATATATCCTATATTAATTAAATTTTGTTTCTGTACCTATTAATTTTCCATCTATATAAAGTTTAAATTCAGTAGGCTCACTACCTCTAACATTTATTTTAAGTGGAAAATCTTGTGGACTATGAGAACGAACATATATTTCAGACTGCTCACCATTTACAATTTTAATCACTTTAACCTCCACATCAGCACTTTCTTCAGGTAAATTAGGAGAAATTGTTAAAGTTGCATCTTGTAATGTAGGTGCTTGAGTTGTTGTTTCTGTTGTATCAAAACTGTCTGTGCTTTCTTCAATAGTTGTTTCTGTAACAATAGCCTCTGTTGTTGTTTCCATAGTTGTTTCTTCAGTTGTTTGCTCTGTTGTTGTTGTTTTAGGCTTACCACTGCTTATAACAATGCTAATAGCTGTGCCTTCTTCAACTTCATTTCCATAATTAATGCTTTGGCTAATAATTTTTCCTTCTTCAATAGAATTGCTTTCACTTTTAGATATTCTGCCAATAGAAAGCCCTATTTTTCCTAATGTAGATTTAGCTTCATCTTCTTTAAGATTTATAAGATTAGGAACAACAACAAAGCTTTCCTCTTGTCCCTTGCTAATAGAAAGTGTTACCTCTTCCCCTGGTTTAATAGTTTCCCCAGCTTTAGGAGATTGTCTTATAACCTTTCCTCTTTTAATTTCATCGTGGTTTATATATTCTTCTCTTAAATTTATCTCTATATTTTGCACTTTTCTATAAACTTCCGCTATATCCATACCAACAAAATCATCAAGTATAAATTTTCCTGTTCCTAAGCTAATAGTAACATCTATAGTTTGTCCTTTTTCAATATTTTCACCTGGTTCAACACTTTGTGAAATAATAGCACCTTCTTTTATTATATCGCTATGCTCTTCTGATGTATTTCTTATATAAATTTCTTTATCTTTTGCAATTTCAACAGCCTCTTCAAATGTTTTTCCTGTAAAATCAGGTACTTCAGATTTTTTGCCTATAATAGACCAAACAATTAAAAATGTTGTAATAATTATTACAATAGAAAGGCCTGTTAATATTGCTAAAGCAGTAATTTTTCTTTCCAATTTTTTTTCATTATTATCTTTTAAGCTTTGTTTAAGAGATTTTTTATCCATATTTGTTTCATAGCTATCCTTTGCTTTATTTTTTTCTTGTTGCTTAGATAATTCTAAATTATCATTTTTAAGCTTTTTAGAAGAAAGCTCATTTATCAATTCCACTTGCTCTGGGCTAATAACAACTGTTGGAGAATCTGCAAAATCTTCTTCCACAATAAAGTTTCCGCTTTCATCATAAATAGATTTTTTAAGGTCATCAATTAATAGCTCTGTAGATTTATATCTGTTGTCTGCATTTTTTTGTGTTGCTTTTAAAATAATTTTTTCAAGACTGTCCGATATATCAGGGTTAATTTCTTTCATATCTGGTAATGGATCGTTTATGTGCTTCATAGCAAGTTGCACAACCCCTTCTCCATCAAAAGGTAATTTCCCTGTTGCCATTTCATACATTACAATCCCTAAAGAATATATGTCGGTTTTAAAATCGGTAAAGCCGCCTCTTGCTTGCTCTGGAGAAAAATAATGCACACTTCCCATAGTATCTGTTGTTATAGTGTTAGAAGTTATTGCTCTAGCTATTCCAAAGTCTGTCACTTTAGCGTTTCCTTCTTTAGTAATAAGTATGTTTTCAGGCTTTATATCTCTATGAACAATTCCAGCATTATGTGCAACATTAAGTGCATTAGCTATTTGTATGCTAATCCCTAATATTTCTTCATTAGAAAAAGGAGCTTTTATTTTAATTATATCTTTTAATGTATATCCATCTATATATTCCATAACAATGTAGTGTATATTTTCGTCATTACCAACATCATAAACATTTGCTATGTTAAGATGAGAAATTTTAGCAGCAGCCATAGCTTCCTTATTAAATTTTTTTATAAATTCATCATCAATAAATTCTTCTTTTAAAACTTTAAATGTCACTTTTCTATCAAGTTTTATGTCGTTAGCACAGTATACATTAGCCATACCACCAACACCTATTAGCTCAATTATTTGATATCTATCGCTAATAATTTGATTTAGCTCTAATTTCATAAATATTTCCTCCCATTAAATTTATGCTTTAATAGCTTATTGTATAATTATAACAGCAATATTGTCTTTTCCGCCATTTTCATTAGCCCTAGCTATCATTTTTTCAACCTTTTGCTCTGTTGTTAATATAGCATCTTGGGCTATTTCTTTAATTTCATCGTCAGAAATCATAGTATTTAATCCATCAGAACACATTATAAATATATCGTCTGAAAAAACATCACAAAATAAAGCATCTGCCTCTATTTGTAAATTTGTTCCTAAAGCTCTTGTTAATATGCTAGATTCTTTAGCAACCTCTGCCTCTTCTTTTGTTATAACACCAGCTTTAAAAAGATCCATAGCATAAGTATGGTCTGTTGTCATACGGATAATTTTGTTATTTCTTATTCCATATAATCTGCTATCCCCTATATGCACTATATATATTTTGCCATCTTTAATAGTTGTTGCTAAAAAGGTTGTCCCCATATTTTCATAATCTTTATTTGTTTTTGAAAAATTGTATATTTCTTCATTAGAATACATTAAAGAAGACATCATTAAATCTAATACATCATCATCTTCTATTTCTGTTTCTTCTATTGCATTAACAAAATATTCTATAGATTTTCTGCTGGCAATATCTCCAGATTTATGCCCACCTATTCCATCGGCAACAATATATAAATTATCAAGTGCACCTATTTTATCATCAGAAATAAATATATAGTCTTGATTAGTTGTTCTTGTTTTTCCTATGTCAGTATTCCCTATCCCTATCATAAAAGCACCTCTTTTTTAATTTTAATATTTGTAACTTCTTCTAAGCTGTCCGCAGGCAGCATTTATATCGCTTCCTAGCTCTCTTCTAATAGTAACATTTATCCCAGATTTTTCTATTATTTGGCTAAATTTTTTTATTTGGGCTTTAGAGCTTTTAATATAATTTCGCTCTTTAACATTATTAACAGGAATTAAATTAATATGACATAATGTTCCTTTTAATAAAGATATTATTTGCTCTGCGTGTTCTTCTTTATCATTAACCCCTGCAATAAGTGCATATTCATAAGTAACTCTTCTTTTTGTTAAATCAGAAAAATATTTGCAAGCTTCGACTATTTCTTCAACAGTATATTTT
>CAMWMY010000171.1 GCA_947175465.1 uncultured Erysipelotrichaceae bacterium
AAGTATAGTGAGAACCCAGATATTACTGAACGCAGATTAGAGATAGTTTTAAAACAGCATAATAAAGATGATATTATTAAACTGTTAAGTAATGATCCAGAAGAAAATAAACTAAACAAATTTTTGAGAGAAGATTTATCATTAATTGCCGAATGTTATGCTAATCCCAGTGAAGAATATATTTGTTTTGCAGAGTTTCCGGTTGGTGAACGTAGGGCGGATTTTGCTTTATTTACAGGGCGTTCAAGAATGAATGTTTACTTAATTGAGATTAAAGGTGCCGATAAAGATTTAAGAAGAAAAAACCATTATGGCGAATTTAAATCAAGTATTCAAGAAGGAATAGGACAGCTAAAAAAACATTCTGATTGGTGCAGTAAAAACTATGAGACATTTAGAACGTTCACTTATAATGTATTAGAAGAAGTAAAAAATGGCAACTATCCTTATCATGCATTTCTTGGTCCGAAATATAAATTGATGGTTGATTCTAGTAAAGATATTCGGTTGCACTATATTTTAATTGCTGGAAAAACGGAAGATGATATAAATGATAGTAAAAAACGAGATATGGAAGAACGATCAGTTAGTATAGATATGCAAATAGAAACCTGGAATAGTTGGTTAAATAAGCTTACAAGAAAATGATGATGAATTATAGCGGAGAGCTTTTTATACAGGAATGGTATTCTGATTATCTATTGGTACAGGAAGTATTAGACGGAAATATAAAAGTTTGGAATAGACTCTATCAAAGTACGTATCCTTATGTATATTATTATGTTAATCGAATTCATAATAAATGGTATATTTCATATGATGAAATACCTGATGTTGTCAGCGAAGCATTCCATAGGTGTTATTTAAAACTCAACACTTATATGGGAAAAAGTAAATTTTCAACTTGGGTATGTGGTTTTTGCAGATATATTTTATTAGAATACTATCATAAAAGAAGATTACATAATAAATATATAGTTGATGTTTTCAATGTGTTACAATCATCAAATATTTGCAGAAATCCTGAACAGTTTGTTATAGAAAAAGAACGCAATTTGTGTTTATGGACTGCTTATAATTCACTTACATTTCAACATCAGATATTGCTGAAATGTTATGTTCTTAATGAAATAAAACCTAATCAGGCAAAGAGAATGACAAAATTAAATGCTAAAGACAGTAAAGATGAACTTATTGCTGCAAAGAATACACTGCGTAATCGATTTCTTGCTTTATATTCAAGAACAATATAATGTTCCTGTACGAACGGTACATTTTTACCATGAAATCTTCACAATAAACGAGCATAAATTACCACTTACATATAAGTTTTGCATAACTGCTTAAACGCATAACAAAAGCGTTGAGATATAAAATCTCAACGCTTTTGTTACTTCTTCAGCAAAGAAAAACCCCGGTTTTACTATTGCATTCAACTGGTGGTTATGATTTTGTGAAATACTTTTGATTCGGACTATTTGGTCTTTCCAAATTAGTCATTTCAATTTTTCCTGCTTTTATAAGAGGTTTAATATATTTTGAAATTGCATAAGTCGGTGTTGAAATACCCAAGAAATTTGCAATTTCCATACGAGTTCGAGGAACGCTGCAAAAATCAAGTATTGAGTCCTCTGTGCCCATAGAATTTTTTATATAGTCTGAATTCTTATATAATGTTACAGTAAATGTTCCTCTGCTGTCTTCAAATACAGGAGCAGGAAGTCCTGCATTTTTCATTTCTGAGCGTATAGTTGGAATTCCTGAGTATCTGTTTTCTGTTAAATTCAAGGTTTCCATTGCAGTAGCAAGAACAGGATTTCGTGTATCCGGTTGTACTTTTCCAAGTTGATCTATAGTAAGCCTGCCATACAAGCCGCCGGGATTTTTCACTTCTAACCTGTCATTATACATTGTAATCTGAATAGGCATACCTTCTGTATGGATACTATAATCCCTGTGCACCAGTGCATTTAGAATGACCTCTCTGACAGCAGTAATAGGATAATCAAATTTGTCATTTCTTTTTCCTGTTTCAGGATTGATTATTGTACTAATTCTCATATTATTTTTTACAAACTGTAATGCACCATCAATCATATCATCAATGCTGCCTTCAATTCGTCTGTTATCTAAGAAACGTTCTCCGCTTTCGCCAAGTTCACCCATTTCATTACCATAAACAGCAGTAGCAATTATTGATAGTTGCGGAAAATACGCTTGTGGATACACACAAAAAAGTAATACACTTGAAAGCGTTAATCGGCCATCTTTCGTTATACTCATAAGCTCATTGAATTGGTCATCTGCGACTTTAGAGAGATGTGGTTTATCTTTCTTACACATTGTTTTATATCTGGAAAGTTTATCTTCATCAATGGTTTGTATACTTGCTCTTTCAACTATTCTTACGTCATCCTGATATTTCTGTCTGTATGCCTCATAACTATAGATTTCGTAATCTGTCATAGGCTCATCAGAATCGCCGGAACGAATATAAGAGCCTTTTATTTTGCCTTTGCCTTTATAATAACAAGGTCTGTTTGTTATTTCTATACCGGGAATTTCTGCTGATACAATACTCCTACCATCTATATCACAAATCGTAATTAGTGGTCTGACAGGAGGTTCCATCTCTTTGCACTGATTATTGATTTGTTTTTGTAAATCCTGAGCATCATAAACACCAACAACAGAATAGCCCTTACTTTCATCAATACCAAAAATAATTACCCCTCCATCGTCCTGATTGGAAAAGCTTGAAAGTGTGTCATAGAATTTTTTTGGGCAACCAAATTCAGCAGTTTTAAGTTCTATCGTTTGTGATTCACTTTTTAATTCTTTAATCTTTTTTACAAGTTCAATGAGTTCTTTTGTTTGCATAATATCCCTCCTTTTAAAATATTATACTAGTTTTTTTAAAATATTCAATAACTTTTAAAATATTTTAAAAAGTTTCAAACTATTTTAAGAAAGTTTTAAAATGGTTTTTTAGTTTTAAAAATTTTTCAATTAATTTAAATATTACACGAATTCATTTTCGGTATGTTATAATTATACCCTGAGTTCAAGATGCTTTACCAGACGAGGTTGGGGCTTTGATGTTACAAGTGAAAAAACACCATTACCTGAATCAGATAACGATGAAATAATATTTGTGCCTAAAACTAAAAAGTCCAATCAAACAGTTGTTATTAATACAAAACCAAAAGACAAAATTGTTGAAGCAAAAGAGACAATTACTGTTTCTAACGAAGAAAACATAAAAATTAAAGAAGAAACAGCAAAAGACAAATATACAGATAAACTGCTTTTTCTTGAAAAAGATTATCGTAAAAAGGTTATTGATGAAATTACTAATATACA
>CAMWMY010000172.1 GCA_947175465.1 uncultured Erysipelotrichaceae bacterium
GTAGAATATGAACATATTGTAAATGGTGCACTTTAAATTTGAAAAAAGAAAAGAGGCTGTTGAAACTATTTCAACAGCCTCTTTTTAAAGAATAAAATTATAAAATATTATTGATACAAATGGTTGGAAATTGTTGATCGGTTTCATAGTGTTCTAGATATTGGATAACCTGGTTGGTTAAATATGTGGGAGTAGAAGCTCCTGAAGTAACTGCTACTTTTTTAGCATCTATTAAATACGATGATTTTATTTGCGTAACATCATCAATGAGATATACATTTTGGATTCCTTGTTCTTTTCCAATTTGTGCTAATCGATTAGAGTTATTTGAATGCGGATCCCCGACAACAAAAAGAGTATCAATTTCTTGCCCTTTTAACTGTGCAATCGCTTCTTGGCGAACTCTTGTGGCATTACAAATCTCTTCACAAAGAAGTACATGGGGGTATTGTGTTTGTATAGCTTGAAAAAGATGTTCTACATCAAACATAGACATCGTTGTTTGATTTGTAACAAAAAGTTTTGATGTTTGTAAGGAAGATGGGATATCTTGTATATTTTCAATGAGATGAATACGTGAGCTAAGACTACATATTGCCTCTGCTTCCGGATGAAATTTTTTACCGATATACAATATTTCATAGCCTTCTTGTAGCTTTTCTTTTATGATATCTTGTGTTTTTACGACATCAGGACAGCTTGCGTCGATCCATTTTAATCCTTTTTTTTCTGCTTTTTCTATTGCTTGTTGACTAATTCCATGGGCTGTAAAAATAACAACACCACTAGGAATTTGATCAAGTAATTCTTCTCTTGTTTTTGATTTATCGTCAATCGTATGGATATGAAATTGTTTTAATGCCTCAATCACATAACGATTATGTACGAGCATTCCTAATACATAGATAGGTTCTTGAGGGTATTGTTTTGCGGCTTCTTTTGCAATTTGAATAGCACGAACAACGCCTTTACAATATCCTCTTGGTGCAACTTTTATAATTTCCATTTTATCACCTCTTCATCATTATAACTTACATTCTTCAAGAATCCTATATTCATGCTTATTTTCTAAGATGTCTTTATTTACTTCTGTGCCATTTCATGTATAATTAAAGATAGTTTTAAAATGAAAGTTAGAGAAGTTTATATCTTCTTATAGGAGGTATTATGAGTAAATTTAGTGATTATATGTTTTGTGAAGAGACAAAACAATTTTTAGCCTTGGAAGGCTTTGTAAAGCCTACCCCTATTCAACAACAAGTAATTCCTATGGCATGTAAGGGAAAAGATATTATTGGAAGATCCGATACAGGTACAGGGAAAACGCATGCTTTTCTTATTCCTATTATGGAAAAAGTAAAAGTAGATATGAACAAAGTACAAGCTGTTATTACAGCACCTACAAGAGAGCTGGCTTCTCAAATTTATTATCGTGCACAAAAAATGTGTGAAGCAAATCCTAAATTAAGAGTCCGTTTAATTGTAGGGGGAATTGAAAAATCAAAGATGAATGATTCTTTGAAGGTACAGCCCCATATTGTTATCGGTACACCGGGAAGAATTAAAGATCTCTTCTTAAATGAACAAACACTTCGTGTAGATACAGCATCTATTTTTGTCGTAGATGAAGCTGATATGACTTTAGAGTTTGGATTTTTAGAAGATATTGATCATATTGCAGGAAAAATGAACAGTGATTTACAAATGATGAGTTTTAGTGCGACTATTCCTATGGGATTAAAACTTTTTTTAAAAAAATATATGAAAGAGCCTCAATATGTGACCATTTGTGATGAACCCAATGCACATCCTAAAATAGAACATGTTTTAATTCCTTGTAAACATGAATTGTATGAAGATGTACTTTTGAAGTTATTAACAATGTTTACTCCTTACGTATGTTTAATTTTTGCCAATACACGTTTAGAAGCTAGCAATGTAGCTCAAAAAATGCGTGATCATGGTTATGGCGTGATTGAATTGCATGGTGATTTAACAGCACGTGCAAGACAAAAAGCGATGAAAGAGATAAGAACGTTAGAAAAAAGTTATATTGTAGCTACAGATATTGCGGCTAGAGGAATTGATATTGATGGAGTTACTCATGTTGTTTCCATGGGCTTTCCTAAAGAGATAAACTTTTATATTCATCGTAGTGGAAGAACAGCAAGAGCTGGAAAAGATGGAATATGTTATGCATTATACAAAGAAAATGAATTACGTACTATCAATACTTTACATACAAAAGGAATTGCTTTTGAACATAGAGGGATAAAGGATCATACATTTGTTGAACTTATGCCTCTCATTCAAAAAAAGCAAAAGAAAGAAAGTCCTTTAGAAAAAGAAATTTCTAAAATTGTACATAAGAAAAAGCAGAAAGTAAAACCAGGATATAAGGTAAAACGCAAACAAGAAATTGAAAAATTAAAACGTCGTAAAAAAAGAGAAATGATTAAAGAAGAAATTAAACAGCAGAAAAAAGAAAGAGCAAAAGCAAAAATGAGAGAAAAAAGAGGTTTAGAAGAATGAAAATAGGAAGTCATGTATCAATGTCAGGTCCTGACTATATTTTAGGATCTGTAAAAGAAGCAATATCTTATGGTGCAACTGCATTTATGTTATATACAGGAGCTCCACAAAATACCAAAAGAAAACCAATTACAGATTTAAAAGTAAAAGAAGCATTAGAGCTTATGGAGGAACATGGAATTAGCAAAGATGCTATGATAGTTCATGCACCTTATATTATCAATTTAGCGAATTGTATGAAACCTGAAACATTTCAACTAGGTGTTGATTTTTTAAAGCAGGAAATTGAGCGAGTAAAAGGAATTGGTGCTTCCATTCTTGTACTTCACCCTGGGTCACATGTTCAAGTAGGGGAAGAAGAAGGACTTAAAAAGATCGTAGAAGGCTTAGATTTAGCAATGGAAAATATTGGAAATGTTCAAATTGCAATTGAAACAATGGCTGGTAAAGGAAGCGAAATAGGTTATCGTTTTGAACATATTCGATATATTATCGATCATGTGCAAAAGGCAGAAAATATAAAAGTATGTTTAGATACATGTCATTTACATGATGCAGGCTATGATTTACAAGATTTTGATCGTATTTTAGATGAGTTTGATGAAGTTATCGGCTTAGATCGTCTTGTATGTATGCATATTAATGATAGTAAAAATGTGAAAGGTGCTAAAAAAGATCGCCATGAAAATATAGGATTTGGTGAAATTGGGTTTGATGCTCTTTGCCATGTGATTCATAATCCACGTGTGAAAGAAGTTGTTAAAATCTTAGAAACACCTTATGTCGAGGATAAACCACCTTATAAATTTGAAATTGAAATGTTAATGC
>CAMWMY010000173.1 GCA_947175465.1 uncultured Erysipelotrichaceae bacterium
TCGTCGGCAGCGTCAGATTTGTATAATAGACAGCTTATGCACATTGATTGGAAGTGTTTCTTCTACTTTGATACGACTAATCGAACAAGCAATATGCATAAATAAACCCACTTCTTCATGAATCGTAAAATCAGATACACATTTTTTTATCTTTTGTAATGCTCTAGGTAAATGTCTTTTTAATTTTTGAATATCAACAGCTGGTAAATTCTCTTCTAAATAATCATACATTTCACTATAATCAAAAGCACTTGATAGCTCCATATCTTTTAATGCTAGTAACATAGGAAGCTTATCTACCGGGGTATCAAATAACTTCGCTATCGAAATAAAAGGAATATCATATAATTTAGGATCATACGTACCAACGACACACAAAATGTTATACTTCTCTTTTCGATGATTTAATTCAGATACTAGTTGTTTTGAATCTCCTAGTGCTAAAGCAACAATATCTACATCATCCAATGCTAAATTCTTTTCTAAATATTGTTTAATTTGTAATGCGGACCCTTCCCCTGTTCTACATAAAGTGATAATAATTTTATGATTATCTTTTTCTAAGCGTTTATATTCATTTTTCAATGCCCCAAACGATCCAAAACCATTTT
This sequence comes from uncultured Erysipelotrichaceae bacterium, assembly GCA_947175465.1. Lineage (GTDB taxonomy): Bacteria > Bacillota_I > Bacilli_A > Erysipelotrichales > Erysipelotrichaceae > CAMWMY01. The sequence goes on from CAMWMY010000173.1 coordinate 612, forward strand.
TTAACATATCATCATAAACTGATTCTACGGTTTCACTCGTACTCAATTTAATAGCACAATCTAAGGTCATAAGAGTAACTGGCACTTCTAACATCTTCGCATGAATCCCAGTCTCTTGAATAATAGATTCACACATAACACGTACCGATCCCATATCATAAATAATTAAAATGCCAGCCCCATTATCAATTACTTTACAAAGCTTTTTTAATTCTTCATAAGCTTCATTCATATCTTTATCTAATAATAAATCATAAGCATATACTTCATGTTCTCTATATATTTTATTTACTGTACTAGCAATAGAAGAAGCAATCGATCCATGCATAACCACCAAAAGCGAAGGGCGATTATAATTATTTCTTTTCTGAATCTGATTTTCACAAAGAAAAATAGTGATGAAAATAACCTCATCTATAGGCAATAAAATGGCAAGCTCTTTTTCTACTTTTGAAGCAAAGTTCATCGAAAAAGAATATTCTTCCTTATACTTCTCAACAATTTCCATAATTTTTTCATTTGATAAACTTTGTGTAAATGTATTTCTTTTCAAACACGCTGATAAATGCAAGCATATGCTATAAAAAGTAGATGTAGGATACACTTTATGAAAGGTTAGCGAAGCTTCTTTTAAAAAGGCATCAACCAAATCAATAATACGAGAATCGACAATTTTCATAAATACTTGGCGATCTAACTCCACTCTATCCAATTTGTGCTTCACACTCATTAAATCACTTTCAATATCCGCACTTACAATTGTCATAATATCTTCTTCTCTAATTTCTCTTTTTCTTAATTCTTTTACCTTTTGCTCAATCACATCATAAATCGTATTTTGATTATCCACTTTCACAATAGCTTCTTCTTTTTTTCTTTGCCCATTAGGTGTAAAGGTATAAGTATAATGATTAGGAATTAAAGACTCTATTTTATCTCGATTTTCTTTATAAAAAATAAATCCTTTTCGAATATAAGAATGACAATCATGAACAAAAACATGCAATGTATTTAAGTTTTGATTAATTTCCCTCACATACGCATTTGCACACCCTACCTTAACATCATTTTTAAGCTGTTTAATATTCCCTTGGCAAGGATACAATAAAAAGCAACGCAATAGCTCTGAATTAATCTTTATTTCCTTCTTCATCTTATCAGCTTCATCCATAAAAAAGCATTCTACTAACTCTAAACGCTCTTCTAAAGAACGCTTTCTTAAAGATGGTAATTTAATATGAATTGGAAATTTACTATAAAAAATTTCCATCGACACTCTTGAAGATTGCTCATCAGCTGCACAAATAAGAATAATCTTTTTCTCTTTCTTTTCATCAATAAAATCAAACAATAATTTCTTTGCTTTTGGTGTTAATAAATCAATATGATCAATAAACAAGACCCCATTTTGTGCATGATAAAAAGCACTATTCTCATAACTTCCATGAATACCATATAAATGCATCAATAAATCTTCTTCATTATTTATATAATAATTGCAATTAAACTTAATGAATGGTGCATCCTGCGGTATAATTTTTTGTTCCTTAGCAAATGCATACATCAAAGAAGAAAAATAACTTTTTCCAGATCCTTTTTCACCAATAATTAATGTATTCATACTATCTTCTGGATACATAATTGCTGCTTTTGCTAATTGCACACAATTTTTTAAACTACAATCATAGCCAATCAGCTTTTGAAATGCAGCAACATTCATGGTAGATTCCAATGAATTTTTAGCTAAGTTATAATATACAGGTCGTCCTAAATGTTTTAATACTTTACGTTCTCTTACTAACTCATTTAAAAGAGCAGAAACATTGGTTCTCTGCATTTGAAGTTGTTTTGATAAATCCTCCGTCGTAAATCCTTTAAAAGAATCTCCTCTTTTACCAATCACATCTTCCATATAAGATAAAATAATGTCCTTTTTTTGTTTCATAACCCCTCACTCTATATTTACTTAGATTCTATTTGATAAACTTTATCTTGTCAACTTATCAAATACCCTTCTTTTTCATGAGGTTATAAACTAATTTTATAAATTATACACTTCTTAATGAGTTAAAAATTTTGGCAAATGATATTTGGTATATACAGCTGTAAAAAAAGTTACCATGATAGCTATGAAAATGATACAACTTTCATATCCTTTTCCATATTCAAAAGCAAAGCTATAAACTAATTGTCCTAAAGGTTGTGAACAAATCGATAATGTTAAAAGAAAAGCTATCACTTTCCCTGTGATTTCTTTAGGCACATGAGCTTGTATATAAGTAATTATCATAATTGATAAAATCGTGGCTATATTCATTACAAAAAAGGAACTCATAACAATCAAAAGATAGCTCAACACCTTTATTTCTTGAACAAAAGGTGCAACAAAAAGTAATATAAGTGCAATCATAAGCATTAAAAATAAAGCATACAACTTTTCTATCTTCCATTTTAATACATTGATAACCACTCCTCCAAGCAAGCCTCCTAATGCTAATATTCCTGTTGCTACTCCATACATTTCTGCAGGAAACATTAAATTTTCTGTTATTAATATCGGTAATCCAATCATCATTAAAGAACTTATAAAAGCATTTAATATACAAGTTATAAAAACTAATTTTGAAAGTACTATTTTCTCTTTAAATATAAAATTTACACTACTTTTTATATCCTGTTGAAGCATATTTTTTATCGATTGTTTTTCTAACACTTTTTGATCATTCATATTTATAAATAACTCTAATAT
>CAMWMY010000174.1 GCA_947175465.1 uncultured Erysipelotrichaceae bacterium
TTGTTTTTTTGCAAAAGAAATGAATATACGAGTTGACATTACAGATAAAACATATCTTTCTATCAATAAAAGAATTATTGTATTTGAAAAAAATTCAGACGATTATATTTCTATACCGGAAAGAAGCATGCATTTCAAATCATTAAAGGACATAAAAAATTATGTAATAAAAGAAAATATTTTATTTGGTTTGGGTTCAAACCAAAGGTTGTTTCTTTTTTTATTTGAAAAAGAAAACTCACAGGGATTTGATATTGATACTAAAAAATATAAAATGATTTATGACTGCGAAGGAAATTTGTTTTTTACACTTGATGTATATAATGAATTTTCGATATGGGATTATTCAACGTTTGATATGAATAATATAGAGAATTTTAAACCAATAGTTACAATATCTTTTGATTATTTGATTTCTTATGTTATGGATAGGATTAAGTTTAGTAATGATTGTAATTTGAATGATTATCAAAAAAATATGTTTAAATTGCTTGGCGCAGAGTTTATATAATTCAAGTAAAGAGTCGGAGTGATCCGACTCTTTATTACTATAAAAACCAAAAATTTAATTACTTTAGCAGTTCTGTAGTATAATTACTATAGAAACAAAAGTTTCAAATAAAATATAAGGAGAATTATTATGGAAAACAAACAGGATAACACTTTTACAATTATTAACGACAAGGGTGAAGAGGTTCAGTGTGAAGTTTTATTTACCTATACCAACGAAGAAACAAGTGTTGATTACATCGCTTATACTGATAACACAAGTGATGAAGAAGGTAACACAAAAGTGTATGCGTCAATTTTTAATCCAGAAGAGGAAAATCCTGTATTATTGCCTATAGAGACGGATGAGGAATGGGAGTTGATTGAAGGTATTCTTGAATCGCTTACAGAAAATGAAGAAGAGTAAGATAGTTCAGTAAAATATTATTGGTGAGTGAAATGAAATGATTGATACACATACACATTATGATCATAAGCGTTTTAATAAAATAAGAAATGATTTGATGGACGCAATTGATAGCAGCTCTGATATTGAATATGTAATAAATGCTACCATAAGCCGTCGCTCTGTATTTACTATGAGAGAAAAACTTTCACAGTACCCTAAAGTAAAATTCTCTGTAGGTAAACACCCTAATTTTGCTGCTAATGATGATTTTAATGATAATCAGCAAAAAGAATAGATAGAGAAGTTCGTTTCAGAAAACAGAACGGTTGCTATCGGTGAAACAGGGATAGATACTTACTATTGTAAAGGCTCCAAGCAAATTGATAATCAGATCTTATGGTTTAAATACTTTATAGAATTGAGTCAAAAAGTTAATAAACCATTGATATTACATATCAGAGGAAAACGTGCGGACAGGAAAGCCATAAAAGTATTGAAGTTATATAACGGAAATCTGCAGGGTGTAATTCACTGCTTTTGCGGAAACTATAGGTTGTATAAAAAGTATAGAAAACTGAGTGGTTTCTATTTTGGTATAGGCGGTTCAATAACCTTTGATGGAAAAGAATATAAAAAACTCAGAAGAGCGGTCAATAAAATTCCGTTGGAAAGATTTGTTCTTGAAACGGATTGCCCATATCTTGACCAAAAGGCAGTGAAAGTAAAATTAATTCATCACTGAATCTGTCGATTGTAATTTCCGAAATAGCAAAAATCAAAAATATTTCTGAAGATGAGGTTGCAGAAGTTACATACCAAAATGCAAAAAAGCTTTTTAATTTATAGTTAAAAGTATTTGATAATCAGTACTATCTTGGAGGCTGTATGATTTATTTTACATCAGATTGGCATTTAGGTCATGAAAGAATAATTCATTCCTGTAATCGTCCGTTTGATACGGTTGAAGAAATGAATAGAAAGATAATTGATAATATTAACAGCACAGTAGGTAATAAAGATACTTTATATATTTTAGGGGATGTTTCACTTGGTATGCCTAAGGCAGATGTGGAAAAAATACTCAGAAAACTAAAATGTAAAAAAGTACTTATAAAAGGAAATCATGATCCGAATTATGATGTATCCATATTCAGTGGTATTTATGATTACAGAGAGATTAAACATAATGGCAGACGGATTATACTGATGCATTATCCGTTAATGTTTTGGAGAGATATGGAAATTGGAACGATTCATTTGCATGGTCATATGCATTCAGATAATGAATATAATCAAGGACAAAAGAATAAAGCGTTACTTCGATATGATGTAGGTGTTGATGCAAATGATTTTAAACCGATTTCTGTTGAATCAATTTTGGATTTTTTCAATTTATAATCATTTTAAGTTGAAGAATTATCTCTGTTATTGTAAAATAGTATCAAAGGTTGTGAGAATATGAAAAATCAGGAAATATTATATTCAACATGTAAGCTGGTTGCTTATATAGAAAATCATAAAGAATATAACGGAAATTATTTTATTTATGGTGACGGAGGCTTTGGCAAAACCACCTCTATGCTTATGCTGTTCAAATATTTTTTGAATAAGGCACAAAATGGAGACAATATAGTTCCTATATATATTGACAGTAAACTCCTTGATTTTACATATGATAAACCTGTTTTTGCATATATTGTTAAAGAATATTGCGGATTGAACAAGGATATTAAAGAAAATATCGATACTTTGATTGATATTTTATGTCAGTCGGATAAAAACTATTGTATAATTATTGATGCTATTAACGAGGCAGAGAGTAATAAGTATAGAATTAATAGAGAAATTGCCTCATTGAATGATATTTTCAGCAAAAATTCAAACAGCAGAATCATTGTTTCATCAAGAACGGATGAAAGAGTATATTGCTATAATGATTTTAAGCGGATTAAAATGCTCGATTTTACTGATGAGCAGATTGTGGATTATCTGAATCATAGCGGTTTTAAAAGTGACGGTAAACCAATTGATGAGATAGAAGTTAAGAGAATAAATCAGCATTTGCTTAAAATTTTAAGAACACCTATGTTTCTTAAAATCTTTAAAGAGGTCTATCAGAATGCAAACGTATTTCCGGATCTTTATACGAAGAATGTAGTGCATGAATCTGATTTGCTTAGTGAATTTGTTAATAAAATTATTAAGGATAAAAAGAAGATTCATAAAACAGAGAATGCTCCCGAATATATTAAAGTGTATTTTGCGCTTAAAAGATTTTTGCCTGCACTTGCATTCGAACTTGCAAAAAATGATGAATTTTCAATTAGTGAATCTGTACTTGATGATTTATTTGAAAATAAATTCAATGAAAGTTATTTTAAACAGTTTCAGAATCGCAGAGAAAATTATTTTAAGTATGCAGGTGATTTGGATGACTTATTAAATGATTGCATTGATGAT
>CAMWMY010000175.1 GCA_947175465.1 uncultured Erysipelotrichaceae bacterium
AAGTAGTATCCTCCAATTTTATTTTCAATCAAATCTATGTTAAATAACCCAGATACAAATTTTTTGTATTTAGAAAACTCCATATCTAACGCATTTTTTAAATCGTAAGCACCTAATGAACATGTCATAAAAGGTAACGCAACTTTTTTATATTTTTTCTTTTTGAAAATCTCTTTGGATTCGGATATTTTTAATAATCTTTTTTGAGTTGTAAAATAAGAAAGTTTGCCAATATCACAGGTAATCCATTTTCTGTTCATTTTTTCACATACACATGCGGTAGTTCCAGAGCCACCGAAAAAGTCCATTACTAAATCGCCCTCTCTCGTAGTGGCTTTAATTAATATGGCTAATAGCTTCTCTGGTTTTTGTGTAGGATATCCTATTCTTTCTTTTGAAGTGCCTTGTACAAATGGGATGTTGAAAACCTCTGTAGGCTTTCCTTCTTTTATATAGGCCTTCCTTACGCTACCATCCTTATTACAATAGATTTTATATCTTTTACCGTTCTCATCAACTTTATCATATCTTTTTTTAGCTTTTTCATCATATTCAACTAAAGATGCCTTACTGTCGAAATAATATTCCTTGGAATTTGAATAAAAAAGAATAACATCATGTTTTCTAGGAAAATTATTGTCTGTTGATGTCGGTCCAAAATATTTCCATATTATTTCATTTTGAAAATTGTTTTTTTCAAAAACTTCGTCCATTATAACTTTGACATAATGTACCATTTTCTGATCCAAATGCACCATTATTACGCCATCATGAGCAAGTATCTTTTGAGCAACTATTAATCTTCGTCTCAAGAATTCAAGAAATTCAGAGCCTTGCTTTTTGTCACTATATGCTTTTGCTCCATCCTTACTTTGAAACTCATCAGAAGTTGCAAAGGGTGGATCTATATATATTAGCTTAACCTTGCCCTTAACTTTATCTTTAATAATTGGATCCTCGTTTTTATATATAGTTTTTAAAAATTGCAAGTTATCTCCAAAAACTATCATGTTCTTCCATTCTTTGTCTGTGTCATCATCATTGTTAAATACTTTTTCAACTTGTAAAGGAACAGGAAAAGAGCCATCTTCGTTTGCTAACAGGTCTTCTTTTCTCATTTTACCAGCATAAACTATTTCATATTCTTTTTGTGATACTGGAAATAGTTTATGCTTAAAATCTTCAGGAATATTTTCACCATTATTTATTAACTCTATTAAATAGTCTTTATCTGATTTGCTTAACATTTTTAATCTCCTTTATTAGTAACCCACATTAATAATAACATAAAATAGCTATATAGTAAATAATATGTTTTCCAGAACTATCAATTAGTACAATATTTAGGACTATTATTCAACAGGCAAAGCATATGATAGTAAAAATATTATATCTAATAATTTTTTACTCTAAAGGTAGCAATTATTAATTATTGTTAAATACAACCGTACATTTGCCGTCATAATCTAAGTATTCACCAAACGTTTTATCTTCAAATACACCATTTTCTAACAAAAATCAGATTATTTTTAGTGTTCAAAGCAATACCTCAATGATAAAATATTAATAATTATTATATTATAATTTAGTTGTTTTTACAACAATTCGTCTACTCAACGAATTGACTTTTCCAAATTCAATATGGTATTATTATGTTATCACAATACATAGGCAGGAATAGGATATGTCGCGGTATATTGCTTTTGATGTTGAAACACCGAATTGTTTTAACAATCGTATGAGTGCTATCGGTATTACGATAATTGAAGATGGAATTATCACAAGAAAACTCTATTCTCTCATCAGCCCCGAAACAAGCTTTGATTATTTCAACACACGATTAACGGGAATAAGCGAGAAAATGGTACAGGACAAGCCGACATTTCCTGAGCTTTGGAAAAAAATCGAACCATTAATGAACAACAGTGTTTTAGTTGCGCACAATGTACCATTTGATATGAGTGTTCTAAAATGCTGTTTGCAGGATTACGGCATCGTTTGGAAGACTCACGCACCTTATCTTTGTACAGTACAAAGATAAGGTGCGTACTGCCTAAAATAAGCCATAGGTTGAACGCACTATGTGACTATTACGGCATTGAACTTGACCACCATCATGCTGGGAGTGACAGCCTTGCCTGTGCAGAAATTCTTTTGCGATACATAGAAGGCGAAGTAGATATAAATCAATTCATAAAAACATATTCATTATAATAATAACCCAAACATAAAATTTCGTCTTTTAATTATAATACCGCAAATGATACTGTGCATACCGAGCATCCGTAATTTACTGCACCATTACATATCTATAATCTTCAAATACTGTTCTAATCTTTCTGTAACATATTCAGCGATGAGATTTGTCATAGGTTTGGCGTCTTGATTTCTTGAGTAACTGTCAAACGCATCATAATAACGCTTTCTGTCTGAGAATTTAACATTAATCGGTGGATAACCATATTGCATCAGTTCAAAATTCATAAGCAATCTTCCTGTCCTGCCATTTCCGTCAATAAAGGGATGTATACTCTCAAATTCAAGATGAAACCTTGCAATCCTTTCAAAAATGTTCATTGTGCCTTTTCTTTTTTCATTTTCAGTCAAGAGTTCGGAAATTTTAGGCTCAATCATATAAGGCTGAACAGGTTCTGTGTAAGCTCCCATAATCCTAACAGGAACTCGTCTATATACGCCCTTGTCCTCCGGTCTATTCATTAAAACCAAAGCGTGTATATTCTTTATTACAAATTCCGTAAGCGGCTTTTTACTGCTTACAATATCCTGAACATATAAAAATGCGTCCTTATGTCCAACAGCTTCCAAATGGTCTTTAAGCGGTTTTTGGTCTATTGTTATCCCCTCAAGCACCATTGCGGTTTCTTGAAGTGTCAAGGTATTGCCTTCAATAGCATTGGAATTGTAGGTGAATTCAATCATAAATTCTTCATTTAATCTCTCAAGTTCGCCCTGAGTAAGAGGTCTGCACGAATCAAGTTCTGCCTTTAACTGCTCAATTCTTTCAAATGAAATTGTCTGCTTTGAAGATTTTTTTCTGCCGTCTGCAGGCTTTTGGGCATTTTCCGGTATCATATAAAGATTTCCTTTACGGATAACACCCTTAATTTTATTTTCTTTACAAAGAACACGAACACGCCTTGCGGACAACCCCCACTTTTCTGCAGCTTGCGACACCTTAATATAATCCATAATATCATTCCTTTTTGAGTGATTATAGGAATATAATAACGCAAAATAGGAATAATATCTGACTCTTATACACCTCTGACGCTGCCGACGATAAGGCTCGTGTAGATCTCGGT
>CAMWMY010000176.1 GCA_947175465.1 uncultured Erysipelotrichaceae bacterium
AATTCTGGTGCTAATGTTTAATTATTTTTGGGACATTTTCAATTTCGATTGACATTTTTCCTTTCATATTTGAAATGTTTCATTTAAAAGAAGCTTTTTTTAAAAAAGAGGTATTGTTTTTTATGGAATGGTGATTTCGTCATATAATAAAGGTATTCCTTAACTTTTTAATCGTTTGAATTGAGAAAGAAAGTAAAATTTGATATGATAATAAAGCCAAGAAAGGAATGATTATGGTGAGTCAATTAATCATTGAAGATTTACATGTCAGTGTAGAAGATAAAGAAATATTAAAAGGTTTAAACCTTGTGATAAATAGTAATGAAATTCATGCTTTGATGGGACCGAATGGAAATGGGAAATCAACGCTTTTAGCAGCAATTATGGGAAATCCTAAGTTCAAAGTTACCAAAGGAAGCATTTTATTAGATGGGCAAGATGTTCTTGCGATGGAAGTTGATGAGCGTAGCCGTGCTGGATTATTTTTAGGAATGCAATATCCTTGTGAAGTTGCAGGGGTTACCAATTCTGATTTTTTACGTGCTGCAATCAATGCTAGAAGAGAGCGTCCTATCCCTTTATTTACCTTTATTAAAGAGATGGAAAAAACGGTTGATCAGTTACAGATGAAAGCAGATTTAGCACACCGTTTTTTAAATGAAGGATTTAGTGGAGGAGAGAAAAAACGTAATGAAATTGTGCAGATGAAACTATTAAATCCTTCCATTGCAATGTTAGATGAAATAGATTCTGGATTAGATGTTGATGCTTTAAAAATCGTAGCCGATGCCATTGTGGAAATGCAAAAAGAGCGTGCGCTTGGAATGATTATCGTATCGCATTATGAGCGTTTTTATCAGTTGTTGAAGCCAACGCATGCACATGTATTGGTGGATGGAAAGATTGTAATTAGTGGCAGCGAGGAATTGATTACTAAAATCGATCAAGAAGGATACGATTGGTTAGCGGAAGAATATGCTGTTCATATTCCAAAAGAAGAAAGAAAACAGCCAATTGTTCTTGGAACTTGTGGAGCTAAAAAAGGTGCATAATGATGGAACGAGTAATACGTGAAGCACATGCTCATATATGTATAAGTGAAAATGGATTCCACTCAATACAAGTGGAATCCAAAGAAGAAATTGATTTTATCTTAGAAATAGATGAAAACATAAACGCTTCTATTTTTCTTACATATATTGGAACATGTATGAAAGTAAAGGGAAGTATTCGTATAGGAAAGAATGCTCAAGCTCGCATATTATGTTGGAATAAAGTTCAACAATCGTTTGTTTGTGAACAAGAAATTGATATGAAAGCAGCAGCGGAAGCTACAATTGCTTATGGAGAATTAGAAGAAAATGATGCTCATTATGATATTTATGCAAAATTGAAAGAGCAAGGCTCAACATTATCGATATCTAGTGCAGCACTTAGTGCTTCTAAAAAACATTTTCAAGTACAATGTATTCATGAAGTTGCACATACTTCCTCTCATATGGAACATTATGCCGTTGTGAAAGAAAATGGTGATTATTGTATGAAAGCTACAGGAAAAGTAGAAAAAGGAGCTTATGAGAGCGCTACGCATCAAATAACACGTGTTCTTACCTTATCTGAAAAGCAAAAAAGTGAGGTAGTTCCTTTGTTATTTATTGATGAAAATGATGTGAAAGCAAGCCACGCCACTTCTCTTGGGCAACCAGATGAAAATCAACTTTATTATTTACAAACAAGAGGATTATCAAGAGAACAAGCATTAGGATTATTGATGATTGGTTATATCATGCCAATGAAAGATATTATTCAACAAGAAGAATTACAAGAAAAACTACAAAGTGAAATTGAAATGAAGGTGGGATTATATGCTTAATGTAGAAAATATTCGAAAAGATTTCCCCATGTTGAAGCAAACAATGCAAAATCATCCATTAATCTATTTTGATAATGGTGCTACGACATTAAAACCACAAAGTGTGATTGATGCTGTTGTACATTATTATACGCATTTAAGTACGAATGCCCATCGTGGAGATTATGATTTGAGTTTTAAAGTTGATCACGAATTTGAAGAAGCAAGACAAGTAGTCGCTGATTTCTTACATGCACAGCAAAAAGAGATTGTTTTTACAAGTGGTGCTAGTGAATCATTAAATCTTGTCGCTTATGGCTATGGTAGAAAGTTTTTAAAAAGTGGTGATGTTGTTTTAACAACAGAAGCAGAACATGCATCTACCATGTTACCTTGGATGCGCACGTGTGAAGAAACAGGAGCTAAGCTTAACTATATTCCTTTAGATGAAGAGGGAAGAGTTACTTTAGATAACATTCGTAAAGTAATAACAAAAAAAGTGAAAGTCATTGCACTAGCACAAGTGACAAATGTTTTAGGATTTGAAGTACCTATTAAAGAAATTTGTAGTTTAGCACATACACTTGGTGCTATTGTCGTTGTTGATGGGGCACAATCTGTGCCACATATTCCTATTGATGTACAAGATTTAGATTGTGATTTTCTTGCTTTTTCAGCACATAAATGTTGTGGACCGACAGGAGTTGGTGTTTTATATGGAAAATATGAACTTCTAGATCGCATGGATTCGTTTTTATTAGGTGGAGGAAGTAATGCTCGCTATGATATGTGTGGAAATATATTATTAAAAAATCCTCCGCATAAGTTTGAGAGTGGAACACCAGCTATCGAAGCTGTTATAGGAATGAAAGCGGCACTTTTATATCTTATGAATATTGGAATGGAAAACATTCATCGCTATGAGCAAGAACTTCACCAATACATTATAAGTGCATTAGAAAAGATGGATCATATTATTTTATATAATAAAAATTGTGAAGCTGGAATTATTACATTTAATGTGAAAGATGTATTTGCACAAGATGCAGCAACTTATTTTAATACGAATGGAATTGCTGTACGCAGTGGGCAACATTGTGCAAAATTGTTATTGGATAGATTAAATACAAGTGCAACCATAAGAGCTAGTATTTACTTTTATAATACAAAAGAAGAAGCTGATCGATTTATTGAAGTTTGTAGATCGGCAAGTATGGAAACTTGTCTAGATGTATTTTTTTAGAAAGAAGGGATAATATGGCAAATATGATGCAAGATCCAATGGTATTACGTCAAATCATTATGGATCATTATGAATATCCACGCAATAATGGATTAAAAAGTGGCGATGCATATCGTCAAATTCATATGGCAAGTGAATCTTGTATTGATGATATTCATGTACAAATAAAAATGAAAGATGATATTATCGAAGAGATTCGTTTTGAAGGTGTTGCATGTACAATT
>CAMWMY010000177.1 GCA_947175465.1 uncultured Erysipelotrichaceae bacterium
AGCAAACAGAATTTTCTAGTTTCTAATATTAAAGAAATTGCTAGAGAAATCATAGAAAATGCGGAATTAAAATGCAATCACAGAGTTTTAAGATTTATCAAATCTTTACAGAAAGAATTTAATTTGAAAAATATATCTGCTGAAGTTGTTGATAACTATTACCCGATTCATTATGCAAAAACTTTACCACTTTCAGACTATTTAAAAGAAGATTTTTCCATATTGTATAGTTATGCTCACCTTAAATTTTACCTTGCAACCAACGAAATGAGTGTATTTGACAGCAATATAAACGATATACAAAACGACATCTTGACTTTTTCAAATATACCAGAAAGTGAAAAGGATTTAGAGTTCATTGATTTTATACAATATTTTTTACTACATACACCTTATAGCGTTCTATCAAAAAATTCTATAATAAATAACGATATTTTTTTATTGGCAAGACAGATGAACATTATTCCTTCTGTAACTCCCTATATACATCAAGCAAATTTTTCACTATTCTTAGGCGTTGAAAAATTTGAAGAAATGAGCGACTTTAACGATTTTGCCATAATCAAAGCCTATTATGCTTTATTGGAAAGTCATACCAAATCTTTTGTAAAATATCTTAGACAAAAAAGTATAGCCATCGTAGGCAATAGCCCTTGCGAACTTGGTAAAAATAAAGGAATGGAAATTGACTCACACGATGTCGTTATCCGCTTCAATAACTTTTCCACTGATGAAAAATATATTAATGACTATGGTAAAAAAACAAATGTGTGGGCTTTAACACCTGCACTCAATTCTATTATGGAAAGAGAAAATATATCATTTGATTTTGTTTTATGTGCTCATACCAACAGAAAAACACCAATGAATCGGTTTAATATACTAAAAAATTGGATATTTTCTGGGGCTAATATGGCACAAATTCCCTGTATTGATATTTTAATTAAATACGATATAAGAGTAATGTCAATGGGACTAATCGTGGCATTATGGATATTAGAAAACATAGACTTCAAAAAAATGAATTTATATGGTTTTTCACTTAAAGAACAAGAACAAGGTGTTACCCACTATTTTGAAGGAGACCCCTCAAAAGGAAAAATCTTGCCAATACATAAATGGGACCAAGAATCTCAAATATTAGCATCAATAAAACAAGTATTAAAGGAAAAATATGCTTAAACACTATGTCCATTGCCATCAATCTTTTGATTTATTAAAAGGAGGAAGCGTTGGTTATATCTCATCTTTATTTCAAGGCTTTACAGAGAATAATCCTTTATTCCAAATACAAGAAGATTTACAATGTTGCTTTTTATTTCCTAATATTGCGACACACGAAAGATTAGAAAATGAAGATTTAGGGCTTGTTTTAGATGCTAGACTACAATATACACAATGCAATAATGAAATAAGCACAAAAACCTCTTTAGACTTGCTTGAAAAAAGACAAAGATTGTTTAGAGAAATTTTACCAATAACAGAATATTCAAAATTAGACCCCAAGCATATTAGTTCAATCCATATTCACGGAGCTTATAATTTCTTTCCTGTTTATAATAGTCTTACAAAAATGGGTATAGAATCAAGAGTAGTCAAAATTTTAACTACACACAATCCCTATCAACCCACAATGGAAGATGTGTATTTATTAAACAGGGCTAGACCATTAGATGAAAATACTAACAAATTGATGTCTTATTATTTTAACGAAAGGGATAAATGGGCTTTTAAGCTTGCTGATTGTCTATTTTTCCCCTCTAAAGAAAGTTTAGAGGGATATTATAGTTTATGGTCTGATTTTGAAAGTTTAATCAAAGATAAACCAATATACTTTTGCCCTACTGGCACAACTATCAAAAAACCGATTCTTAGCCAAGAAAATTTAAAATCTCATCTGAATATACCAATTGACGCTAAAATGATTTTATATATAGGCAGATTTATTGATGTCCGAGGATACGACATACTTATAGAAGCAGCACAAACCATACTAAATACTAGAAATGATATTTATTTTGTTGTTGTTGGTGAAAAACAAATCTCACCCATAACCCACAAACAATGGATACAAATTCCTTTTGTAGATAATCCAAGTGATTATATCAATGCAGCAGATGTTTGTGTGTGTCCCAATAGAGGTAGCTTATTTGATTTGAGTATGATAGAAATTTTATCCTTAGGAACTCCAATAATTTGTTCTTATGTAGGAGGATATAAATGGTTAGAAAACAAGACAAGCGGTGTTCTTTATGCTCTAGCTGGCAATAAAGACTCTCTAATATCTAAAATTTACGAATTTATGGATTTAACCCAAGAAAAGATATCCAAAATGTCTCACGACAATAAAATGCTATACAACAATGAACTTTCACTAAAATGTTTTCAACATAACTATTGTGAAACCATCAAAGAAATTTATAAAGATTTTAAAATTAGTAATAAACAATATATGATTTCTTATTGCGAAACAAATCTATTGTGCAATGCTTTATTTCAAAATAAAACTATGCTTGCTTCTGATAAAAAAATCATAGGCAAGACAAAACTGCAAAGAAAAATTGATAAACTAAAGAATGATCCTATGTTATTTATAAAAGATTTTTTCCGAAAAAGATTTAAGCGATGATACCAAACAACCACGCTAACATAAAAACTTCAGGAAAAAATAATATTATAGAATTTTGCGATAACTTCAGATTCTTTGATAAAATAAATTGTTCTATATCTGGAGAAAATAACACGATTCAAGTTGGCAATGTAAATATAAGCCAAAGAGGCAATCTCAAAATACACATAAATGGAAATAATAATGTTATAAAAATTGATGATGGAGTGATTATAAATCATAATCTATCGCTTTCCTTTTTTGCTGGAGGCTTAGGTGCGGTTGCCAATTATTGTTCTATCAAGATTGCTTCCAATACTTTTTTCAATGGAAGCACAAGTTTAATTTGCGGTGAAAAACATACAAATATCCTTATAGGAGCAGACTGCCTCTTTGCTAACAATATTCGCTTAATCACAACAGATAATCACTCAATCTATGATATTTCAACCCTTAAAAGAGTAAATCAAGCCGGAGATGTGAAATTGGGTAATCATATTTGGGTCTGTGAAGATGTAACTTTTTTGAATAATTCTAGCGTAGCTGATAATTGCGTAATAGCAACAAAATCTCTTGTAACTAAACATTTAACGGATGAAAATTGTGTTTATGGTGGCATTCCTGCAAAAAAAATTAAAAGCAATATCAACTGGGATACACAAATAAAAGATAAATTTATGGGTGG
>CAMWMY010000178.1 GCA_947175465.1 uncultured Erysipelotrichaceae bacterium
GATAAATACAATAGATACCTTCGTATAAATATTTTCTTTTGACTCTATATAAATTTGATGCCCTAATTTAGCACACATATTTTTAGCAATAAACAATCCCATTCCTGTAGATTGCTTTCCTTTTCGACCATTATTTCCAGTAAATGATTTATGAAAAACTTGCTTAATATCTGCTTCTTGAATGCCAATTCCATTATCTTCTATTGTAAGAGTTACTTTATCCTGTTCATCCCATGCCGTTATTTTAATATAAGCATTAGCCTCTTTTTTCCGATATTTAATACTATTATCAATAACTTGTCCTATAATAAATTCTAACCACTTGGAATCACTTAAAACAAGAACATTCACATTCTCCACAACATACTCAATTTGATATGCAAGCAAAGCATCCATATATTTTAATCCTACATTTTTTACTACATTAGATAAAAGCGTTTGCTTAATCAAATAATCTTTTTCAGCATATTCACTCCTTATATAATAGAGTACTTGATCTACATAAGCTTCTAATCTTTTTAACTCTTTTTTTATTTTTATATTCGAAGTATCTTGATGATCACTCATCAACATAGCTGATGCAAGCGGTATCTTTATCTCATGAATCCACATCTCAATATAATTTTTCAAATCTTGCCATTGTTCTTCTTTTTGATAAATATTTTCATTCATCGATTTATTCGTGCGATAAAATGCTTGATATAGTAATTCTCCTTCATAAAAATGTGGTTTTTCAAGTGTCTCTAATACTAAATAACTTTTATCTAATCTCTCAATATTCAAAAGCAGCATCGTATAAAATGTTTTTTTACGATAAAAATCGATAAGCAAGCTACTTATGAAAAAAAGCAATAATACCAAAGAAATCGCAGTAATGGCCTGTTTGCTTACTTTAAAAGCACAAAGAATAAGCAATATAATGCTATACATAATAGTAAATAATAAAATCTTATAGCATTGATCCTTTATGTACTCCTTAAATTTCATCGCAAAATATACCCCATTCCTTTTCTTGTATCAATCGCATCCTCATAACCAATATTTCGAAGTTTTGTTCTTAGTCTACTAATATTAACAGTTAATGTATTATCATTCATAAACTCCTCATGACTCCATAAAGCTACCATGAGTTCATCTCGTGTTACAATTCGATCTTGATGTTGCAGCAAACAACTAAAAATAATCATTTCATTTTTCGTTAAAGTAATTTCTATCTGATCTTTTTTGATCATTCCTTTTTGCATATGTACAATGGCATCCTTATAAGATAAAATAGGTGAAATCACTCCTGTTCTTTTTAATACGGCCTTAATACGTAAAATAAGAATATGAGGATTATATGGTTTAGTTATATAATCATCAGCACCATAAGACATTGACAATGCCTCATCAATTTCTGAATTTCTACTTGTTACCATAATAACAGGAATATTGGATTGTTTTCTTAATTCTTGAAGCAATACTTCTCCACTTGTAAATGGTATATTCATATCTAACAAAATTAAATCACAAGCAGAATCTAATATTTCAGCTAAAGCATTTTGATAATCTTGTAAAAGAATAGGTTGAAAATGGTTATTTTCTAAAAGCTTTGCTAATTCATAGCTAATTGTTTCATCATCTTCTACAATCATAATTTTTTTCATCGATATCACCACACTTCTTATCTAAAATTATACCATAAGATAGAATATTTTACCTGTGACTCTTATATCCTAAATAAAAATGAAAAAAAGCCCATATGAATATACATTCATATCGACTTTCTCAATTAATAATACACTCTATTATATAAAACATCTTATATAAGTGATATTGGTATATGGTGCTGGCACTCAGAATTGAACTGGGCTCTGAGCATTACCATTGCTCTGTATTACCACTATACTATGCCAGCAAAGCTTTCGCTTATAAAAACTGTTTTAACTTTCGATATACCATAGCGATTGGTAAACCAACTATATTATAGTAGTCTCCTTCAATTTTTGCAACCAATAATTTTCCCTTACCTTGAATGGCATAAGCTCCTGCTTTATCTTTATACTCACCTGTTTGTAAATAAGCATGAATTTCTTCATCTTCTAAATCATAAAAAGTAACTTCACTAACAACATGAAAAAGTTCTTTTTTATCTTCTTTAAGCATAGCCACTCCTGTAATCACCTGATGGGTGGTTCCACTTAATTCCTTCAACATAGCAAAAGCACTTTTTTCATCTTTGGGTTTCCCCATATAAGTTGTCCCTTTACACACAAGCGTGTCAGCCGCAATAATAAGATCTTTAGGATATTTAGGAAACATCGCCATTGCTTTTTGAAGAGCAATTTGTTCAATAGCTGGCCCAAAAGATAAAGAAGAATCAACTTCCTCTGCTATCTCAACCGCATCGACCACAAAAGGTAGCCCTAACTCTTTCATAAGCTCTTTTCTTCTTGGAGACTTACTTGCAAGCACTATTTTCATTTTTTCTTCATCCTTTCTAACAGTAAAGAACTACGTGTTGTAAAAGCTCTTATTTCACGTTTTAAGAAATATAAACATAAAACAAAAATACTTCCCACTCCTATACTAAAACAAGCAAAAATACGTAATACTAATTGGAAAAATAATTGTTCTGGAAACATAAGAATCATAAAATCAGTTGCAGGATTTAAGAGCCATAAATCATTTGAAAAAAAGATATAATGGAAATATGTCCAAAAACGATCAAAATCAATAATCGCATAAGCTCCTAAAACAGAAGCAAAAATAATTAAATATAAAGCAGTATTCACGAAGCGAAGTGCTAAATAAGAAAATGCTCCTTTTTTCAATCGTATCCCTAGATAAAGGATACCAATAAGCATTCCATATAAACAAATCCTATAAATAGTCAAAGTTCCTTGATACAACTGTTTTACATCTTCCATATGTAAAATCTCTTTCGCATTAAAAGCTTGGTTTACATTTCCTTTACGATGAATTTCTACTTGTAAATCATCTCGTTTATCTTCTAAATAATCTAATAAAGCCGTTGTCGCTTTCATCAAATCTTCTTGAGGTACTTGAGCTTTAGTGGACGTCTGTAAGCTTTTATACATTCGCTCATAAAATGAGTGTTGAAAGGCATTCATACGAATGCTTGTTATAAGAATTACAAATAAAAGACTTATACTTATAAAATAAGCAATTATAGAATAATGTTTCTTATGCATATTATCATCCTTATCTTTACATATCTTTTTTATAGTACCATATAAATAAAAAATAAGAAAGAAAATCATCTTTTTCTATGG
>CAMWMY010000179.1 GCA_947175465.1 uncultured Erysipelotrichaceae bacterium
GTGATGACTTCGTGTTTGGAACGAATAAGGGGGAACTACGTTCGTATTCAGGGACAAAGCACATGTTTGATAGATTTCTAAAGAGTAATAACCTTGACGGTAAAGGTATTCATTTTTATGAATTAAGGCATACCTTTTCAAATACCTTATTTGAGCAAAATACAAACCCACGTGTTGTGCAAGCTCTTATGGGGCATAGGAAAATCGAAACCACAATGATTTATAACACGGTGCGAGATAATAAATATTTGGAAAACGCAATAGGGGTATTTGATAGTCGTTATGAAACAGCAGGAGAAGCAGTGGAGGAACCAGAGAATAAACACAAGTATTATAGAGCGCCGAAGAATAAATCGGTGACACAGCCTGGATTGCCCATAGAAATAGAATTGCCTGAAACACAGATAAAACAAGACGCAAAAACGATAACAGAGAAGATAACAAAGATGTTAGAAGATTATGCTATAGAAGATATTGATAACTTTTTCTCATCCTTAAAAAAGAAGAAAGAAGCGGAAATGTAAAAGTAAGAGAACGGCATTGCCGTTCTTTTTATTAGGCATTTGCGATTTTATACTTTTTATGGTATACTATATTTAATTATTTGAATACTAGGGGAAATACAATGCTTGGTAAGATTTATTTTCAAGACAAATGGTATCTTTGTCGTTATGAGAATGATACATTAGATATTTTGCAAAACACATGTAGTAAGCCGGGAAGGTTTGGACAATCGAAAATTCCTTTTAATTTAAGTTCTGTTTTAGCACATTTTGAAGATGGCTCTATATGCTTTTTCGATTTAAGGGGCATACAAAATACTGTTAATTTTGATGAGTATGTTTGTTATCGTTTTAATTCTCCAAATCATTTTAAGTCAGATAGAATTGAGCCGTACATCGTTAAAAATTTAAATGGAATTAAAAAATTGACATTTAAGAATGGAGTACTAAAACCTATGCTAGAATTATCACAAATACCAAGTTTTGAGATTGAGATTGAAGGTGTAATGTGCAAAATTTGTTTCCGTATTAAAAAGAAAATGGACGATGTTTTATGTAAAATGCAATACGGTACAATGTTGTCAAATAATCCAAATAAAATTACGGAGTATTGTGTAGAAATAGGTTTTAATAAAAGCATTGACATCGATAATTTAAATTCAGTCATAGATCGATTGTATAAATTTGTACAGTTTATTAATTTGGATTATGCGGCGCCAATTGGAAGTGTGGAAGTAAAAACTAATAATGGGCAGTTGCAATATTTCAAGAAAGGAATACACTATGCGCAGCAACCAATTATAAGGTATAATTTTATTGCTAACTGCAGATCAATAGTTCAAGAACTTGCAAAAGCCATATTCTCCAATAAGTATGATATGAGTTTCTTATCATTAATTGATAAAGAAACGTATAATGCGAATGATTATTGGGTGTTGGCTCAAGCCATTGAAAAAAATGTTAATATAGCAGATGTGAATTTGCAAAGCCAAACGATTACTGATGAGATACAGCGGTATAAAAGTCTAAGATCGGAAATTGGTAGTACGATAAGGGATTTTGAGAAACGTTGCGGAAAGATTGATGGGCAAAAGAAGGATTTTATTTTATCTTTGATAGAAATACCAAGATTTAGACAAAAAATAGAATTCTTATATGAAAAATTTAATGATTTTGCAAAGTGTAGTTCTAGATATAAGGAAATTGAAGATAAGGATATCATAGATTTGAGTCAACAAGTTAGCTTTGCAAGGAATTCTATTCATGGGCAGATGAATGAAAAGTTTAATGTAAAGAGAGCCGAAATTGGCGCAATTACGGCTGTATTGGGAATGTATCTATATATTCTGGATGAGTGTGGCGCTGAACAAGCAACGAAATTTAATCTCATACAATGTGCATTTGCATAGTATGAGATTAAATTCTTCAACATATATAGAAATAGAAAAGACGAAAGAAGAGAGGGGTAATAATGATAAAGTTTGTTACAAGAAATGAAAGAAAAGTAGCCAATGCACGCGCTATGAAAATTGTACACGCTGTACAAGAGTATCTTGCACCTGACTATAAAATAAATCCACGATTAGTTGGTTCAGCAAAGTACAATTCTGTTATTTGTGATGATAATGGTGTATATGATATGGACTACCAACTTGTATTGACTAACAATTGCCGATGCGAAAAATTTGATGCAGACTTAATACGAAAGGATTTTTTTAAAGCTTTTAATGCAGTTAAAAACAAAAACGAGAAAATAGAAAATTCTACTTCCGTAATAACTGTTAGAGTTTCTAATAATGATGGCAAATTTAGTAGTGAAGATGAGATTTTTAGTTTTGATTTTGCAATAATTATCGAAAACGATCAAGGTTCATTTATTACAAGACGTAATGATGAAAATCACTACAGTTGGAATAAATTGCCAAGCAAAAACAGTTACATATATGAGACTTATTTTTCTTTGGATTACGATGACCAAAAAAGAATTATTAATCGTGTGGTAAGTAGAAAAATTAAAGAGAAGGCAAAGCCCAAAGATAAACGAATTCCGTCATCCGTAATATTTATGGAAGAGGTAAACAATTTTAGAGGTTAAGATGACACCAAAAGAATTATTAAACAGAATGTCTTATGATAATGAAATACAAAAACAAGAAGCTCAAAAGTATATTGCTTTAAAAGGCATAGCGCAATACCAACGAGTTATTTCTTATTGTTGTGAGCAGAATATTAAACCTACATATATGCAGGTGTCGTCGCTGTATCGCTATGATAAAAGATTGCGTAATAGTTTATATATTTACTTGGCAACGGTAGAAGAATATTTGCGAGCATGTCTAGGAAATCAGTTTGAGGATAACGAAGATGGCTTAATTAAGACACAAGTGTTTATATCGAAGCAGAAGATATACAAATCAGTTTCATTTACATTAGAACAATTGCCATTAGGACATTTAATAGAAATTGTTTTAGTTAATCAAAGCATATTCAAAGATGTATTTGATTTGAACAATTTAAAAACATCCTCCATTATAGCTTCTTCTGACTGTGTAGAGTATGTGATGCTAGTAAGCCCTGCCTTTACTTTTCCCTCACATCTTTTTTCAGGTGCCAGTCAAGAGTTTCCATTCCTCCCTACATTTGGTAGTTACATAAATAAAACCACTGGGGCACTTTCAGACTCTTTCAGAGGGACCCACTGGAAGAGTACCCCAACTGTCACATCCGATACTCCCATTCAGCTGACTCATTTCCTAATGGCAGTTAGTGTTA